>JBGARM010000278.1:0-4584 GCA_044230215.1 Thermoanaerobaculia bacterium
GTCCATCTCGCGCGCACCTTCGTTCAGGAGTCCGAGGACCTGGTGACGCTTTCGGACATCGAATTCACCAGCTTCTGCGAGCATCACTTGCTGCCGGTCTTCGGCCGCGCTCACATCGCCTACCTGCCCTCGCAGCGACGGGTCGTCGGGCTCTCCAAGCTCGCGCGCACGGTCGAGGTCTTCGCCCGCCGGCCGCAGCTGCAGGAGCGCATGACGGCGCAGATCGCCGACGCCCTGATGGAACACCTCGAACCGGAGGGAGTCCTGGTCGTCGTCGCGGCCGAACACATGTGCATGAAGATGCGCGGCGTGCGCAAGCAGCAGCCGGTGATGAAGACCCTGGCCGCCCGAGGCCGCATGCGCGACGACGCGCGGCTGCGGCAGGAAACGCTGCTGCTGTTGCTCGGCCGGGAGTCGGCGCTCGAGCCGACGCCGGACGACCTGCCGGCGGCCTGACCGGGCGGCTTCAGACCAGCGACGTCGCCCGGGCCGGACCGCGCAGTCCGACCCAGGCGACCGACAGGCCGGCGACCACGGCGAGGCCGAGGGCCAAACCCCACCAGATTCCGACCAGACCCAAGCGCTCCGGGCGCCCGAGCCAGGCGGCGAGCGGCAGTCCCAGCACGTAGTAACCGATGAGATTGAACAGCGCCGCCGGTCGCGTCCGTCCCATGCCGCGCAGCACGCCGCTGCCGACCACCTGCAACCCGTCGAAGAGCTCGAACGCGGCGACGATCGGCAGCAGGGTGGCGGCGAGACCGACGACCGTCGCATCGACGGTGAACCAATGCGGAATCACCGATCGGCCAGCGACGAAGAGCAGCGCGAAGAGGGCCATCACGCCGCCCCCCAGCGCGAAGGCAACCCAGGCGGCGCGCTGCGCCCCCCGCGGATCGCCGGCGCCGATCAGGTTCCCCACCCGGGCGGAGGCCCCGAGCCCTATCCCGAGCGGAACCATGTAGGTGATCGACGCCAGGTTGAGCGCGATCGAGTGCGCTGCGAGCGCGGTCCCCCCGAGCCATCCGGCCCACAGCGTGGAGATCGCGAACGCCCAGTATTCGAGCGCCAGCATCAGGGCGACCGGCAGGCCCAGACGCAGGATCTCCGACAACCCCTTCACCCGTAGCCGGGTGAGATCGACGAGCGTCGTCGCCCCGCGCTGCAGGCGGAACCAGCGGATCGCCGCCAGCAGCGCGAGCAGCATCATGAGCTCGGTCACCGCCGTCGCCACTCCGGCGCCGACCGCCCCCAACCGCGGCAGGCCCCAATGGCCGAAGATCAGCAGCCAGTTGAGCAGCGCGTTCAGGCCGCAGGCGGCGAAGCTCACCCACATCGCCGGCCGCACGATGCCGCGCGGCAATCCGGGAATCTGCACGACGACGAAGCGATGCGCCAGCGCCGCCGTCGCCGGATCCTGACCAAAAACTAGCAACAGCCGCTCGGTGCCGAGCCAGAGCGCGCCGAGCGGCACGCTGACGGCCAAAGCGAGAGCTCCCGCATGCAGCAGGACGTCGCCCAGACGCTCGCGGTCGTGCGCCCCATGCGCCTGCGAGGCGATGGCGTCGAGGCCGAAGACCAGCCCCATGGCGCAGATCGAGGTGCCCATCACCCAGATGCGGCCGAGCGAGACCGCGTTCAGCGACAGAACGTCGATCCGGCCGACCATCAGCAGGTCGATCGTCCACAGCAGCATCGACGAGAGCTGCGTCAGCGCCACCGGCGTCGCGAGGAGCGTCAGACGGCGGGCTTCGCGCCAGCTCTCGTTCGAAACGCCGAGGAACATCCGGCAAAACTATCCTGCCCGGAGCGATTTCGCTCAGGTAGTATCGCGCTCTCCCATTGGAGATCGACATGACACGCGACCCCCTCGCCCTGCGCTCCGAGAGCGTCGCCGAGTTCACCTTCAAGGCCGTCGCCGCCGGAGTCGTTCTCGGCGTGCTCTTCGGCGCCGCCAATGCCTACCTCGGCCTGCGGGTCGGGATGACCGTATCGGCCTCGATCCCGGCCGCGGTGATGGCGGTCGTCGTCTTTCGCGCCCTGAAGTTGCGCTCGACGATCCTCGAGGCCAACCTCGCCCAGACCATCGGCTCGGCCTCGACCGCGCTCGCTACCGGCACGATCTTCACCATTCCGGCGCTCTTCCTCTGGGGAATGGTGCCGCCCTACATGCAAGTTGTGGCGCTCTGCTTCCTGGGCGGTCTGCTCGGCATCTCGGCGATGATTCCACTGCGCCGGTTGCTGATCGTCGAGGCCGACGCCGAGCTCCCTTACCCGGAGGGCCGCGCCTGCGCCGAGGTGCTGCGCGCTTCGGAGAGCGGCACCGGCGCGGGGGTCTGGATCTTCCGTGGCATGGCGATCGGCGCGGCGGTGAAGATCCTCATCTCGGTCGCCTACCTGATGCCGTCGGAGATCTCCTATCTCCTCCCCGTTCTGCCCAAGGCCGAGCTCGCCCTCGAGCTCTCGCCGGCGCTCTTCGCAGTCGGCTTCATCCTCGGCGGCGCGGTCTCGAACGCGGGCGGCGCCGCGCGTGCGTACGCGGCGTGCGTGAACACGACGACCGGCACGGCGAGCGTGCCGACGAACCCCATGGGCTCGCGGGCGAAGATCTTGGTCTCGACCCAGGCGAGCTTCCAGAAGCCGCGCAGGAACGGTGGTCGCATGGTCAGTCCCGTATCCCGTGGCCGGTGAGCTTCAGGAAGACCTCCTCGAGGGTCGGGATCTCGGTGCGGAAGCCGCGCACGCGCACGCCTTCGCGGGCGATGCGGTGGATCACCTCGGTGACGAAGTCGTCGCCCGCGCCGCGCAGGGTGTAGGTCACCCCGTCGCCAGGGTCGCGCTCGACCTCGCCCAGTCCCGACATCCGGCCGAGGACGTCGGCGTCGTCGCTGGTGAAAACGACCGACCGTTCGGGACAGTGCCGGCGCACCAGCTCCGCGGGCGTGCCCACTTCGATGATCCGTCCGTGCTCGAGGATCGCCACGCGGTCACAGAGACGTTCGGCCTCTTCCATCAGGTGCGTGGTGAGGAATACCGTCGTGCCGCGGTCGCGGATGCCGGTGACCAGCTCCCAGATCGTGCGCCGCGCTTGCGGGTCGAGACCGGTGGTGAGCTCGTCGAGAAAGACCAGCTCGGGCTCGTGGATGAGCGCCAGGGCGATGAACAGCCGTTGCTTCTGGCCGCCGGAGAGCGTCATGAACCAGGCGTTGCGCTTCGCCGCGAGGCCGAGCCGGGCGAGCAGCGCCTCGGTGTCGACCGTCCGGGTGTAGAGCGACCGCCAGAGGTCGACCGCCTCCCAGACCTTGATGCGCTTCTGCAGGTGCGCCTCCTGGTGCTGCACGCCGATGCGCTGTCGGAGCTCCGCGGCATTGCGCTGCGGATCGAGCCCGAGCACCGAGATCGTGCCGCTGTCGGCGACGCGATGCCCCTGCACGCACTCCATCGTCGTCGTCTTGCCGGCGCCGTTCGGGCCGATGAGGCCGAAGATCTCGCCGGCGTAGACCTCGAGCGAGACGTCGTCGACCGCCACCGTGCGGCCGTAGCGCTTGCCGAGGTGCGAGACGGCGATGACGGGCGGCACGGCGCGATGCTACCAGCGGCTGCCGTTGCTATCCTTGCGCCATGGAACTCGCCGACTCCAACCGCAGCATCCTGGTGGTGATCGACCTGCAGGGCAAGCTGGTCGAGAAGGTCCACCGTTCGCCGCTCGTGCTGGCGGCGACCCACCGTCTGCTCGAGCTCGCAGAGCTCTACGCCGTGCCGGTGGTCCTGACCGAGCAGTATCCGCGCGGCCTCGGGCCGACCCACCCCGAAATCCTCGCCCGCTACGAGGCGCTGACTGTGCCGCGGCGGCGGGTCGAGAAGGGGGCCTTCGGCTGCTACGGTGACCCCGGCTTCGAGGCAGCCCTCGCCGGGGTGCGCCCCGGCCTGGCTGCTGGCGACCGCCAGCTCGTCGTCGCTGGCATCGAGGCGCACGTCTGCGTCCTGCAGACTGTGCTCGAGGCGCGCCGCCTCGGGCAGCAGGTCCACCTCTGCTGGGAGGCGGTCTCCGGCCGTGGCGCCGAGCACCGGCGGGAGGCCCTCGAGCGCATGCGCCAGGCCGGCGCGGTGGTGAGCAACCTCGAATCGGTCGGCTTCGAATGGGCGCGCCACAAGGATCACGCCCAGTTCAAGGCGATGTCGGCGCTGTTCAAGCAGGGCCAGCTCGGCGGCGACGACTGACGCCGGCCGGGGGAGACCGGCGCTCGAGGACGGGCAGGGGTAGGGCGCGCTTCCGGACTGCCCTTCCGGGCGGGCTCCCGGCTCATCGACGGTGCGACACTGGAGGGCAGAGCCCGGCTCCGCCCGCAAGGTCGTGGTCGCTGGAGCCGGCTCCCCTCGAGGAGGAGATCCCATGAAACGAGCCCTTGCAATCCTGGTGGCGCTGGCGCTCCTGCTGGCGGACTCGCCCGACAACGTCAACGTGCTGCTGCAGGGCGCCGCCTGTCGCGCCATCTCGGAGCACCCCGACGCGGCGCGCGCGCTGCCCCAGGTCATGCGCGGCCTGTTCCTGTGGCACAAGGACATCAGCCAGACCGGGTCGTATCC
>JBGARM010000279.1:0-4582 GCA_044230215.1 Thermoanaerobaculia bacterium
CAGCGCGTCGCCGCCGGCGATGTGCCCGAAAACCTCCAGGACAAGCGCATCCTCTCCCTCGATATGGGCGCCCTCGTCGCTGGCTCCAAGTTCCGCGGCGAGTTCGAAGAGCGCCTCAAGGCCGTGCTGAACGAGATCAAGCAGAGCGCGGGCCGGATCCTCCTGTTCATCGACGAGCTGCACACCATCGTCGGCGCCGGCAAGACCGAAGGCAGCCCCGACGCGGGCAATCTCCTCAAGCCGATGCTCGCCCGCGGCGAGCTGCACTGCATCGGCGCCACGACCCTCGACGAGTACCGAAAGAACATCGAGAAGGACGCTGCGCTCGAGCGCCGCTTCCAGCCGGTGATGGTCGACGCCCCGAGCGTCGAGGACACGATCTCGATCCTGCGCGGCTTGAAGGAGCGCTTCGAGATCCACCACGGCGTCAGGATCCAGGACAACGCCCTGGTCGCCGCCGCGACGCTGTCGAACCGCTACATCTCCGATCGCTTCCTGCCCGACAAGGCGATCGACCTCATGGACGAGGCCTCCGCCATGATCCGCACCGAGATCGACTCGATGCCGCAGGAGCTCGACGAGCTCAACCGCAAGGTTCTCAGGACAGAAATAGAAGAAGCTTCACTCAAGAAGGAAAAGGACAAGGAGTCCAAGCGACGACTCGAAGATCTGCGCCAGGAGCTGGGAAACCTCAAAGACCGCCATGCCGAGCTCAAGGCGCAGTGGGATGCGGAGCGAGAAGCGATCGGTAAGGTAAGAAAACTCCGCGAGGAGATCGAGCAGCTGAAGCAGAACGTGGAGGCTGCCGAGCGCGCCTACGACCTGAACAAGGCAGCTGAGCTACGGCATGGGCTTTTACCTCTACTGGAAAAGAAGCTTGCGGACGCCGAGAGCGCCTCCACTGGCGGAGCCGGCACCGGCTCCGCCGGGCAGCCCCCGTCGCGGCTCGTGCGGGAAGAGGTCACCGACCAGGAGATCGCCGAGATCGTCTCGCGCTGGACCGGCATTCCTGTCACGCGGTTGGTGGAAGGCGAGAAGCAGAAGCTGTTGCGGCTAGACACCATCCTGCACGAAAGGGTCGTCGGCCAGGACGAAGCGGTGCAGGCGGTTGCCGACGCGGTGCTGCGGGCGCGCTCGGGGATCAAGGACCCGCGGCGGCCGATCGGCTCGTTCCTCTTCCTCGGCCCCACCGGCGTCGGCAAGACCGAGCTCGCCAAGGCCCTGTCGCAGGCGCTCTTCGACAGCGAGGAGAACCTGGTGCGCATCGACATGTCGGAGTACATGGAGAAGCACACCGTCTCGCGCCTGATCGGCGCCCCGCCCGGCTACGTCGGCTACGAAGAGGGCGGCCAGCTCACCGAAGCGGTGCGGCGCAAGCCCTACTCGGTCATCCTCTTCGACGAGATCGAGAAGGCCCACCACGACGTCTTCAACGTGCTGCTGCAGCTGCTCGACGACGGCCGCCTGACCGACGCGCAGGGGCGCACCGTGGACTTCAAGAACACCGTCGTCATCCTGACCTCCAACATCGGCTCGCAGTTCCTCATCGAAGGGGTGACCGATCGCGGCGAGATCCGCGAGGCGGCGCGCGACGCGGTGATGCGCGAGCTGCGGGCGCACTTCCGCCCCGAGTTCCTGAACCGGCTCGACGACATCGTGCTCTTCCGGCCGCTCACCCTGCCGGAGATCGAGACGATCGTCGACCTGCTGACCGCCGAGCTCCGCAAGCGGCTCGCCGACCGCCAGGTCGCCCTCGAGCTCACCCCGGAGGCGCGCGCCTTCGTGGCGCGCTCCGGCTACGACCCGGTCTACGGCGCGCGTCCGCTCAAGCGCTTCCTGCAGAAGCAGCTCGAGAGCCGCATCGCCCGCGCCTTGATCGGCGGCGAGGCCGGCGAGGGCGCGACCGTGCGGGTGGGAGTTGCCGGCGACGCGCTGACGGTGACGATCGAGGCGGCCGGGGTGCATCCGCCGGAGCGTGCGGGGACGCTAGTCGGCGCAAGCTAAGATCGGGCCTCCGACGGGAGGAGGTCCGCCATGAAATCCGCCAGCCGGCTGGCGCTCGAAGCCCTGCTGTTGCTGCTCTGCCTCGCGCCGGGGGCCGCCTCGGCGGTGCCAGCGGATACGCCGAGCGGCCTCGCCGGCGAGCTCGCGCGCCTTCGCGGCGTTCGGATCGGCGGGCCGTTGACTCTTCCCGGCGGCGAGCTCGTGGTCGGCCGGGCCGTGATCCGGAGCACGAGCGGTGACCGGGTGCGCGCCCTGCTCGCCGGGGAACGCACCGTCGGCCTGCTGATCGAAGGGCGACCGCTCCTCGTCTACAGGGTGGAGGATGCCTTCTCCATTCCGGTCGCGAAGCGCAATCTGCGCGCCACGACCGGGCTCGTGCCGCGGCTGGACGGTGCGGCGCTCAAGTTCGAGAAATCTCTCACGGCGGCCGCCGTCTGGGGCGTCGGACTCCTTCCCGCGAGCACCGCGCCCGACCTCGCGGCGGAACCCACCGCCCTGCCCGGCTGGCTCCTCGAGCTCCTCGCCGGGAAGACCTCCGACAATCCCGAGCGCGACCTCCTGCTGTCGACGACGCAGGGCGACTCGGGCTACCGCTGGGCGGTGTTTCACGCCGCCGGCGACGACTACGTGCTCGACGTCGATACCCATCCGTCGGTCCGCGAGGAGTCGTTCGGGCGCTTCGAGCGCGTGGACGGCGACTCGAAGGTCTACGGCGGACGGATGTCGACCTCGATCCTCGTCGGCCAGCCGATCGGCTCGACCTGGTGGGGTGCCCGCCCGCTCGATTTCGCGACGGTGGCGACCGACATCGACCTGGTCAATCCGCGCGGCGCCGAGGTCGCGATGACCGCCCGCATTTCCGTCCAGGCGCTGCGCGACGGCTTGCGCATCCTGCCCTTCTCGCTGCAGTCGAAGTTCGAGGACACCGACAGCAAGGTGCGCGAGCTCCGCGTCGCCGCGCTCGAGATCGACGGTGCGCCCGCCGACTACTGGCATCACGAGGGCACCCTGCTGGTGGCGCTGCCGAGGGCTTTGCGCAAGGACGAGAAGATCACCTTCGAGATCCGCACCGAAGGCGACATCCTCGACCGGCCGGACGGCAACAGCTACTGGATCCTGCGCACCGAGTCCTGGTATCCGAAGCCGCTCGCCTCGGGCACCGAGCACTCGACCTTCAGGATGCGGATCGAGGTTCCCGAGCCGTTCGTGCCGTTCGCCTCCGGCGAGGTAGTGAGCCGCGAAAAGACCGCCCTCGGCGCCCGCGTCACGACGACCATCGGCGTGCCTTCGGAGCGCGCGGTGGCGATCGCCGGCCGCTACACGACTTTCGACCGCGAGTACCAGGGCGCGCGGATCCATGTCTCGACCTACGCCAGCGCCAAGAAGTTCGAGGCCGAGCGCCTGGCCGACATCGTCGCCGGCGTCCGCACCTGCCTCGAGGCCTGGCTCGGAGTGCCGTTCCCCTACCAGGATCTGCAGCTGGTCGAAATCCAGGACTGGGGCTGGGGCCAGGCTCCGCCGGGGGTGATCTTCATCACCAAGGAGGCGTTCATGACTCCGGCGCGCGCCCAGAGCCTGGACGAGCCGGACTACGCCGCCTGGTACACCCGCGGAGTGAACGAACGCATCGCCCACGAGGTCGCCCACAGCTGGTTTCCGCACGTCGCCAAAGTGCGCCGCGCGGAGGAGAACTGGCTGTCGGAGAGCTTCGCCGAATACAGCTCGATCGAGTGCCTGCGACAATCGATGACCGACCGCAAGCAGGGCGATTATTTCTTCGAGCGCGCCGTCAAGGACTGGAAATTCGGCACCAAGGAGATCGGCGACGGCGGCAGCATCTACCTCGCCACCCACCTCTCGGGCGACCGCGACAAGGATTTCTACGCCTGGCGGGCGCTGCTCTACTCCAAGGGGCCGCTGGTGCTGCATGCCCTGCGCGAAGAACTCGTCCGCGAGATGGGCGCGCAGAAAGGGGACGCCGCCTTCCTCTCCTGGATGCGCTCCTACATCAAGAACTTCACCTACAAGACCGGCGAGACCCGCCACCTGGTCGGCATCCTCAACCAGATGACCGGCAAGGACTGGCAGCCCTGGTTCGAGCGCTACGTCTACGGCACCGAGATGCCGAAGGTGAAGTGAGGGCTTCCTATTTCCAGGTTCCGACCAGGATCTCGACCCCGAGACCGACGGTGAGCGAGCCCTTGCGCTCGTCCTCGAGCTCGAAGCGCGGCCAGCTGTAGCCGAGGACGACCTCGCCCGCCAGCCAGTCGCGCCGCAGCAATGGATGGCGGTAGATGCCGCGCACACCGTACTCCTTGAGCGGCACCTCCCAGGCGGTCTCGCCGCGAATGAAGATCTCGTAGGCCAGGGCCTTGGCGTTCGCGAGGCTCTGGTAGAGCAGCATCGCCGAGCGCCACTCGAGGCCGTCGGTCGACTCGGAGACGGTGCCGATGTTGCCCCAGCGCAGCAGCATGGTGCGCTTCACCACGTGGTCGAAATCGAGGCTCGTCGTGCTGCCGAAACCGTCGCGGTTGGTCCAGAACAGGGTCTCGCGGAAGTGAAAGAGGTTGCGGTCGTT
>JBGARM010000027.1:0-15622 GCA_044230215.1 Thermoanaerobaculia bacterium
TCGTGATCGCGCTCGGCCGCCACAACTTCGGCGGGGCGCAGTCGCTGGAGTCGCGGTACACGATCGTCCCCTGTCTCGTCTGGCTGGGAGCGGCGGGGTATTGGATCCCGCGGCTGCCCGGGTCGCGCCGCTTCGCGGTCCTCGGCTACGCCGTCACGGCGGCGCTGCTGGTCGCGATGACGGCTTCGTACGTCGGTCACGCGGCCAAGTCGCGCGAGTTCGCCGCGCGGGCGCGGATCGCCGCGATGACCGAGGCCTCGTTTTCGTAGCGCCGCAAGTGGCCGAGTGCCTCGAGGTAGCGATCCTCCGCGAAACGAGGCTCGAGCCGGGCGGATTGGCCGGGAAGCGGCGTCGCCGCAGCTCCGAGTGCGGCGGCGGCGAGGTTGGCGGCGGCGGCGTCCTTGGCGCGGATGATGATGCTGTCGGCGAGCGTCTTGTACTCGTCGCTGTCCACGTCGAGGGCGACGAGGCGCGAGCAGTCGTCGACGAGCGCACGGTCGGTGCCGATGCCGAGCACCACTGGACCCTCGGCCTTTCCGGCCGAGATCTGCTGCCCGAGCGCGTCCAGAATCGAAAAGGTGGCGCGTACCGTCTGACCCTCAAACTGGAGTGTGCCGCGCAGCACCGCTTCGGCGCCTGTTCGATGGGCGATCTCCGGTGAGCTGTTCGAGCTTCCGCGCTCGCCGCCGGTGCTCGGTGTGCCGGTATCCGGCTCGAGTGCTGCAGTCGGCAAGACCGCGAGGCCGCTCGCCGCAGCCAGACGCACGCTCACGGTTTCGGCGAATCCCTCGCCGATCCGCTCCCCGGCGGGCGTACCCGTCAAGTCGCGGAACGGCAGAACGGCGATGCGCCGCAGGGTTCTCGCGCTCGCCGGCTGGGCAGCAGGATCGCCAACGGGTAGCTCGCGGGAGCTGCGCAGATACCACAGGCCGGCTCCGGCGAGCGCCAGGAGGCACGCGATGGCGGCACCGAGCGGCGCGGGGCGAAATCGTGGCGGTCGTTGAGTGGGGAAAGCGAGCGAGCCGACCAGGCTGCCGGCGTCGGTCATGCGTTCGCGAATCGTTTCGAGCTCCTGTGCCAGATCGCGGGTCGCGGCGTAGCGCGCCGCCGGGTCCTTGGCGAGGCAGCGTCGCACGATCCAGACGAGCGGCGCGGGGAACTCCGCGTCCAGGTCGGCAATTCCCGCCGGTTCGGCGTGGAGGATGGCGGTCAGAGTATCCAGCGTCGTCGCGCCCGCGAACGGACGCCGCCCGGCGAGCATCTCGAACAGCATGGAGCCGAAAGCGAACTGGTCGGAACGGAAATCGAGCGGCAGGCCGCGCGCCTGTTCCGGCGACATGTAGGCAACGGTGCCGAGGATCCGGCCTTGCTCCGTGACGTGCACCGCCTCGACCGAAGTCTGGCTGCCCGACAGGGTGGTCTCGGTGGCCGAGGTCCGCTTTGCCAGCCCGAAGTCGAGGATCTTGACCAGCCCCTCCGGAGTGATCATCACGTTCTCCGGCTTGAGATCGCGGTGGACGATGCCCTTCTCGTGGGCAGCGGCGAGGCCGTGGGCGATCTGCGCCGCGACCGCCACCAGTCGGCGCAGCGAAGGGAACCGTTCCTCGATCCGGGCGGCGAGGCTTCGCCCGAGGACGAGCTCCATGGCGATGAACGGATAGCCCTCGTGCTCGCCGACCTCGTGAATGGTGACGATGTTCGGATGGTTGAGCGCCGAAGCGGCGCGCGCCTCCTGCGCAAAGCGCGAGTAGTGCTCGGGGCTCTGGTCGAGGCGCTCGGCGAGCACCTTGATCGCCACCACGCGCCCGAGGCCGGGGTCGCGCGCGCGATAGAGCCGGCCCATGCCGCCGGCGCCGAGCTCGCCGAGAATTTCGAAACGCCCGATGTGCGAGCCGACGATCACGAGCGAAGCCCGGCGTCTGGGCGCGGCAACGCCGGCCCGCCAGCGCGGAGCAGATAGGGCACATCCGGATTATAGGCCGGCTCGACTCCGCCGCACTCTCCGATCAGGAGCGGGAGCCGGCGAAGTCGGGTCGGTGAAGGCTTGCGCGGGTCTCAGCCCTTCCGGCCGGTGGCGGAGAGGTAGCGCACCAGCACGACGAAGAGCACGAGGAACGAGGCGAGAAGCAGGTACTCGAGCCCCTTGGTCTCGAAGATGTTGACGTAGCGGTAGGTTTCCATGGAGCCTCCTTCTCGTTGCGGTGCGCCGCCTACGAATCGAGGGGACGCGGGTACGGCAGCTCGTGGGCTTCGCGCAGGATCGGCAGGCGCAGGACGATCCAGCGGAACACCCAGATCTCGGTGAACAGCACGGTCAACGTGACGACGAACTCCTGCCAGCTCGGGAAGTAGTGCACCGGCAACTGCCAGTTGTAGGCGATCACCGAGATGTTCAGCCGGTTGAGCAGGACGCCGACGAGCGTCACCGCGGCGGCGACGCGCAGCAGTCCCGCCCGGCGATGGCGCACGGCGTAGGCGAACATCACGCAAGGCACCAGTACGAAGCCCAAGACCTCGACGAGGAACCACGCGCCCCACTTCGACGCCAGCAGATCCCACTGCCGTTCGTGCAGGAAGATCAGCAGCTTGAAGAAGTAGTAGGTGAAGAGGGCGATCGCCGTGCCCTTGCCGAGGCCGAGCAGCAGGTCGTCGAACGACCCGTGCTTCTTGGGGTCGATCTGGTTGCCGAACAAGCGGTGAGTCAGGGTTCCTTCGAGAATCACCATCGACAGGCCGGCGAAGATGCTCGAGACGAAGAACAGGATCGGAATGAACTCGGTGTACCACAGCGGGTGGATCTTCGACTTCGCCATCAGGAAGAGGGCGCCCAAACCGGCCTGATGCAGGGTCGAAAGGGTGACGCCGAGGATCACGGCGCCTAGCGCCAGCGAGGCGAGGAAGCGGCGCGCCCTCTTCCAGCCCAGCCATTCGGCGAAGGCAGGGGAGAGCTCGACCATCTCGACGATCATGTAGAGGAGGAAGCTCCACGAGACCTGGAAGAGCACCGAGTTGTAGCCGAAGGAGTTGCCGATGATCGGATTCACCACATGCCACGGCCGGCCGAGGTCGAGCACCAGCGCACCGGCGTAGAAGATGTAGGCGAGCAGGCCGTTGAGCACCGTGGCGCGCAGAATGGGATGGTACTTCTCCAGCCGCATGACGTAGACGACGAAGGCGAGCACGTAGGCGCCGCCAGCCAGGGCAACGCCGGTCACGACATCGAAACCGATCCCCAGGCCCCAGGGATGATCCTGCGACAGGTTGGTGATCGAGCCCAGGCCGTAGATGAAGCGGCGCACGAGAACCGCGATGCCCAGCAGGATCACCGGGATCGAGATCAGGTTGAACGGCGTCAGGAACGGCGCCTTCGGCTTGAGCTCCGAGAGGATGAAACTCCTGAGCGGAAGCCGCTTCGGAACGGGAGCGAGAGGCATCGTCGTCATGACTCTTTGGCCTCCAGGGCTTCGTCGTTCTTGTCGGACAGCAGGTGGAGCCCGTACTGCAGTGCGGGCAGGCCGAAGAGAACCAGCGGCACACCATAGAGGAAGTTGCGGGTGTACTCGGGATAGGTCGTCGTGCCGAGATCGGTGCGGAAGCCGATCTCTTCGAACGGCACCGCCGAGAGATAGAGCCAACCGGTGCCGCCGACCTCGGACTCGCCGTAGATCTTGTGCACGTAGCGGTCGGGGTGGTGGTAGATGCGCAGCCGGGCGATCTCCATCAGCTCGCGCTTCGTGCCGAAGGTGAGCGCGTCGGTCGGGCAGGAGCCGACGCAGGCCGGCTCGAGCCCCTGCTGCAGGCGCTCGTAGCACATCGAGCACTTCTGGATTTTCGGATTCCAGGAATGAAACTCGAACTTCGGTATGTCGAACGGGCAGGAGACCATGCAGAAGCGGCAGCCCATGCACTTGTTCGGGTGCCAGATCACCGGCCCGGTGCGCGTCTTCTCCATGGCGTTGGTCAGGCAGGCGGCGCCGCAGGCCGGCTGCCAGCAGTGCATGCACTGCTTCTTGACGAAGACGTCGCCCTTCGAGGTGGCGAACCGATTCACCACCGTCCACTGCGTCTCGCTGGTCGTCCGCACGGCGGCGAGCGCGCCGTCGTTCTCGATGTCGGGCACCGGCAGCTCGTGCTCGGTGGAGCAGGCGCGCTCACAGGCGCGACAGCCGATGCAGCGCGTGGTGTCGACGAGCACGCCGACGAACTCCTCCGGATTGCCGTTCTCCTTGGCGGAAGCGCTGCCGGCGACCAGGGTCGAGCCTGCGGCAGTGCCGATCTTCAGGAAGGTGCGTCGATTCATGGCCGCCTCACTTGGTCGCCGTCGCGCCGGCCGCCGAGGCCCGCGCTGCCGCCGGGCGCTGATGACAGAACCCGCATTGCTTGCTCGCTTCGGAGCCGGTGCCGCGGTCGTGGCAGCCCCAGCAGCTGCGATGGATGGCGACCTTGGCGGTCGGCATCTCCTGATTGAGGCCCGCCACACACTCGGGATGGCAGGCCGCGCACTTGGACTCGACTGCCGGCGCCGAAGCGCCTGTGTGGCAGCCCTTGCAGTCGACCCAGAAGCCGTCGAAGTAGTCGGGATGCGGCACGGCGAGATTGGCCGCTACCGTCTCGTGGTGGCAGGAGACGCACTCCGCGCCGAACTCCTCGGCGTGCCGCTGGTGGGCGAAGACGACCTCGCCGACGGACGACGACCAGCGAACCGTTTCGGGTCCTGTCGGCGCCGTCCCCGCTTCTGCGAGCACGCCGGTGCCGCCGACCAGAAGCAGGCCGAGGGCAACGCACGCGAGCCGGAGGCGGTTCATGCGTGAACCGGTTGCCGAACCGCCTCCGCTTGTGGCGTCGGAGAGAGGAAGCAGCGGGAGAAGGCGCGGCAGGCGGCGCGGCGCTCGGCGCCGTTCGGGCGGGGCCCCTGGCCGTGCACGGCCGGCTCGGCCTGAAGCTCCGTCTGCAACTGATCGGTGTAGCGGCGCGCGTCGGACTGGTAGCGCTCGACGGCATCCGCGCCGATGACCAGACGGCCGAGATCGGCCGTCAGCTCTTGCGGGTCGATGGTGCAGATCCAGCCCTGATCGTAGGGTCGCAGGCGCATGAGGTCCATCTGGTAGTCGAGATCGTGATTGACGTGCACGACCTTTCCGGAGAGCGGGGAGGCGAAGGCCAGTTGCTGCCCTTCGACCTCGAGACGGAACAGAGGGTCCCCCCGCCGAACCGTGGTCCCCGGTTCGGGAAGCACGATCGCGCTCACCGAGCCGAGGGTCTTCTGGACGAGGTCGTCGAGACCGATACGCCCCTCTCCGGTCATCTCGATCCGCACCCAGCTGTGCTCCGGGGAAACATAGACGCCGCCCGGAACATTCACCACCCGCGGCGAGGAGACGCCTGCCTTGGTGGGACCCACCAGGCGGATCTCCGGCGGTGTCAGCCGATCCCGGCGGTCCACCCGGCGGAGGAGGAGGCGGTTGACGAACTCGACCAACTCGTCCTCCGTGAAGGGCTTCTGGACGTAGTCGACGGCGCCGAAGCGCATCGCATCGACCGCCGACTCGACCGTGGCGTAGCCGGTGATGATGGCGATGTCGATATCCGGGCGTAGATGGTGCACGCCTTTGGCGACGTCCAAGCCGTCCATCCCCGGCATCTTGAGGTCGGTGAAGACGAAGTCGTAGTCGTTCTTGCGCACCAGGGAGAGAGCCTCCTGCCCGGTCTCGACGGTGTCGACAGCGAAGCCGGCCAGAACGAGGATCTTGCGGAAACTGTCGAGAATCACGGGCTCGTCGTCGACCGCGAGAATCCGGCCGCGCGGCGAGGCGACCTCGACCCGCTTCAGGCTGGTAGCCTCGTCGGCGAACTCGAGCTTGAGCCCGATGTCCAGGGCCTGCTGTCGTTCGCGGCGGGCGCGCGCATCCTGCATCTTCTTCAGGCTGATGCGAAGAGTGAAATCGACGATGGCGAAGATCACCACCGTCAGGAGCACCATGAGAATGATCATCGCTTCTCCTTCTCCCCGCCGTTCCTTGCCGGCTCAGTCGAGGCGCCGGCGCGGCGCGTGAGAGCGTCCAGCTCCGCCTCGAGGTTGGCGGGCGCGACGCGCGCCAGCCAGCCCGCGGTGAACGGGGCACGGTTCAATAGATCGGGGTCCGCGCGGACCGCCGGATTGGCTTCGAGCACGGTGCCGCTCACCGGCGCCCAGATGCGGTGGATCGATTCGTCCGCGGTGGCGATCTCGGCGCAGGCCAGCCCCTGGGTCAGGCTCGCCCCGGGTTTCGGAAGGTCGACGGAGACGATGCCGGCGAGCAGGCCGGGCCAGCTTTCGGCGAGACCGAAGGTGGCGACGCCGCCGTCCAGGGTGACCCAGGCATGCTGGCCGAGGAAGTAGGGCTCGCCCGGAAGCTCGCCGGCCCCGGTCAGCCCGGAGACGAAGGGGAAGGCGTTCCACTTGCGGAGCTCGGCCGCGCGGATCGCGCGCCGCACGACGCCGAGCAGCTCAGGCACATCGAACGGCTTGGGAAGGAAGTCGAAGGCCCCCTTCTTGAACGCCGCGAGCGCGTTCTCGATCGTGGCGTAGCCGGTGATCAGGATCACCGGCAGCTGGGGCCGTTCGCCGGTGACGCGCTCGAGGAGGTCGAAGCCGGAGAATCCCGGCAGCATGAGATCGGATAGCACCACCCGGAAGCTCGACTTGCGCAGCCGGGCGAGCGCGCCGTCGACGTCTTCGACGCGCTCGAGGGTGAGGCCTTCGGGACGCAGGATTCTCGCCACCGCCTCGCGGACGACCGACTCGTCTTCGACCAGCAGGACGTCGTATCCGGCTCTCATGCGGGACGCTCCGCAGTCTTCGCCTTGGCCGGCGCCGGCGCCGGGGCCGGGGCCGGGGGCGGCTCGAGCGGCAGACGCACGGTGAACGTCGTGCCGCGGCCGACCTTGCTGTCGACCTCGATCGTTCCGCCGTGCTCGGTGACGATTCCCCAGCAGACCGACAAGCCGAGGCCGGTGCCGCGATTCTCCTTGGTGGTGAAGAAGGGCTCGAAGATCCGCCCCAGGTTCTTCTCGGGAATGCCGACGCCGTTGTCGGCGATCTTGATCTCCGCCATCGCGTGGCCCGCGACGTCCTTGACGTCGGTGGCGACGTAGATCTGGCGGTCTCCCGCCTCGAAAGCGTCGGCGGCGTTGACGAGCAGATTGAGCACCACCTGCTGCAGCTGATTGGCGTCGGCGGGGAAGGCCGGAAGGTCCTTGGCGAGACCCTTGGTGAGCTGGATGTTCTGCACCTTGAGCTGGTTGTCGACGATGGCGAGGGCGCGTTCGACGATGGCGTTCAAGTCGACCTGCGTCTTCTTGGGCGGGACCTGGCGCGAGAAGTCGAGGAGGCCGCGAACGATGTCGCGGCAGCGCTTGGTCTCGTGGACGATGGTTTCGAGATCGCTCTTCGATTCGGCGTCGGTGGCGCGCTTGAGCAGGAAGCTCGAGTAGGTCAGGACGCCGGTCAGAGGATTGTTGATCTCGTGCGCGATGCCGGCGGCCAACCGTCCGACGGAGGCGAGCTTGTTCGATTGATAGAGCATGCTGCGCGCCTCGGCGAGCCGGGCCGTCATCTGATTGAACGATTCGGCGAGCTGGCCGAGCTCGTCGGCGCGTGGCACCTTCAGCCGGTGGTCGAGATCGCCGGCGGCGATCCGCTGGGTCGCGCCGAGGAGCGCGCGCACGGGCCGGCCGACCCAGCGATGGAAGAGCGTCGAGAGCAGCACGCTGATCACGGCGATTCCGGCGAGCGCGAAGAGCAAGGCCGATCGCCGGCTGGCGCCTACCGTGCGGTCGACATCGGCGAGCGAGACGGTGACGTCGAGGACTCCGAGCACCTGCTGCTGCGGCGGGTGGGCGTGGCATCCCGCATTGGCGCAGACCGGCTCGTTCGGGATCGGCGTGATGACGCCGAGCTGGCGTTCGCCATCGGCGCCGCGGAAGACGCGCGTCCGGCGCCCCGCCGACAACTCCGCCACCGAGCCGCCGTCGCTGTGGCAGCCGTCGCAGGCTTCGTTCTGCTGGTCGACCGTCGTGCCGACGAGCGCGGCGTCGGGCGAGTAGATGACCTCACCCTCCTTGTTGTAGATGCGGATCTTCTCCAGGCCGCCCTGCCGGCCGATCTGCTCGATGATGCGGTGCACCATCTCGCGCTCGTTGAGCAGCATGGCGTGCCGGGTGCTGTTGCGGATCGTGTCGGAGAGGATCAGCGCCTGGCGCTCGACGAGCGCAGCGAGCTCGCGCTCGTGGGCGCGACTGGCGAGCCAGGCGGAGGCGCCGAAGACGGCCAACGAAACGAGGCCGACGGCCACCATGACGCGCCGGGCGATGCGGACCTTCATGGGGCTACCTTCGGCGAACGGCGAGGGGCGAAGGCGGGAAGCTCTACGGACATGGACGTCCCCGATCCGAAGACGGCGAGGGGGCGACCGGTGAGCGCCCTGGAGGCGCGGGGAGTCTCGTCAGGCTATGTCGACGTCCGGTGCGTTGCGCCGGAACTGGTGTGCTGCCAGGGCCATTCAACCGGAGAACCCGTCCCGGTCCCGGAATTCGGGACCGTGTACTCGACGACCTCCGTTTGCCATGGTCTGCGCCGCGCTGCGGCAGAGCAACACCCCGGAGGAGTGGTGTCCCCCCCGCCTAGCAGGGTGGCTTCGCCGGAAGAGCCCCGAGCGGCGGGCTTCTCTGGCGCTCTTCCCGCGGAACCGAAGCCGGTAGACTGTCCGCTGGTTCTCGCGGTGGACGCCGGGGCGCATCGACAGCGCGCTCGGCGAACGCCCCCGCTCACCGGGATGAAAGGGCTGCGTATGGCACGACCCAGCTGGGACGCCTATTACATCGCCATCGCCCGCACCGTGGCGGAGCGCGCCAGTTGCCTGCGGCGGCGGGTCGGGGCGGTGATCGTGGTCGACAACGGCATCATCGCCACGGGCTACAACGGCACGCCGATCGGGGTGACCAACTGCGACCAGGGTGGCTGCCCGCGCTGCGCCTCGGAGGCACCTCCGGGCGCCGGTTACGACGCCTGCATCTGCGTGCATGCCGAGCAGAACGCCATCGTCTTCGCCGCGCGGCACGGCAATTCGACCCAGGGCGGGACGCTCTACACCACGCTCCGTCCCTGTTTCGGCTGTGCCAAGGAGGCGATCCAGGCGGGCATCCGGCGCATCGTCTTCGCCGAGCCGTTCGCCTACGCGGCGGAGCTCGAAGAGGTCTATCGGCGCCTGATCGTCGAGTCCGGAGTCACCCTCAGCCAGCTCGAGGGCTGACAGCTCGGCGGCTCGATCGCAGCTTCATCCCCTTCAGGCCTCGATAGCGCTGACTGGCTGGGCCGCCTCGGGCAGGGCGAGCCAGGAGCGAATCTGCTCCCAGACTTCGCTCCGGCTCAGCAGATCGAGGTGGGTTGCGCCGTAGGCGACGAAGCGACGCTCGGCCGGGATGCCCAGTTCCCGTGCCGGATCGGCGTCGTCGCCGAGCGCGCTCGCGACGGGGACGAGGCCGTCGCCGAGCACACTCTTCGCGGTCGCGAGCACCGCGGGAAGGGGAGCCGGTTCGGGGCCCTTGGCGAGAGTCGCCGCGACCGCATAGCAGGCGACGCCGCGCGGCAGCGGCAACATGTCGCCCATTCCCCTCCCGGGCGCGAAACGATCCCTCTCCCGCAACGGCAGAACCTGCCCGAAGCGCAGGTCGGTGATGCCGGCGCTACGGATCCGCCCGAGGCGCGCGAATGCCGCCGTGTAGGAAGATTTGTCGAGGGCGAGCGTCACCCAGTTGCCGCCGCGCTCGAGCGGCGCGCCGTGGTGCGGGGTGCCGAGAAAGACGATCCTGCTCAACCGGTTCCGCCAGGCGAGGTGCTCCTCTTCCGCGACGCGGCAGGCGCTGCGCATCACCAGCCCGCCCATGCTGTGGGCGACGACGGCGATCTCGACGACCGGCTCGCCCCAGTCGGCAACGAGCGCCTCGAGACGCATGGCGAGCTCGTGACCGTTGCTCGCGATCGCCCGGCCGCTGTTGTAGTGCAGATAGACCGGAGTGAATCCCAGCTCGCAGGCCAGGGCCGCACCCTGATCCTGGCCCTTGCGCAGCCAGCCGAGGTCGCTCCTGCAGAGGCCGTGGACGAGCAGCAGGATTCTGCGCCCGCGCTCCTTCGTCGGGTCGAGGGTCAGCCCGGCGCGCCGGAACTGCATCGGGATGGCGAGCGGATTGCGGGTGGCCTCGAGGTGATCGCCCAGCACGCCGTTGAGCGCCGCCAGGACGGCGTCGCGATAAGGCGAGACGGGAGCTGCCGGAGCCGCCGGCGTCGCTGGCGCCGCCGGGGCGAGGAGGAGCGGCTGCAGCTGGGCGAGCCCGCCGTCGACGCTGTGGCCGACCCAGTTCGTGATCGTCCGGATGGTCCGGTAGACGAAGCCGGTGATCCCGCGCATGCGCTTGCGGCGCGACGGTTCGGCCGGCCCCAGCTCCGGCACGGTGGTGACGCTGCGATGGACCTCCTCGACCAGGTCGGTCATCGCCACCGTCGCCTCGATCGCCAGGCGCGAGAGTCCCCGGAGATCCGACATCGTACGCACCCGTTTCATGGGCGACAGCCTACGCCGTTTCGGCTGGGGCGCCGTGCGACGGGACGATCGTCGGATTCGCCACGGCGCGTGTCAGACTTTGCTGGTGACGGATCCGGCCGACACTCTGCGGGCGCCGCACTTCGTCCGCGGGCGGTACTTCAATCCCTGGGGGGTGTCGAAGGCGACGTTCCTCGACGTCGTGCGCTGGAAGCTCTTTTCGCGCAACCGCTACGACAAGAGCCGGCCGCCGCGGGTGCCGTGGGTGGCGAACGACGGCGCGGCGCTCCGGCAACCGGCGGCGTCACCGGAGGTCACCTGGGTCGGTCATGCGACCTTCGCCCTGCAGGACGGCAGCGATCTCCTGCTCACCGATCCGCACTTCGGACCGCGGGCGCTCGTGCCGCGCCGTCTGCAGCCGCCCGGTGTTCCGCTCGCCGCGATTCCTGAGCATGCGGTGGCAGTGCTGTCGCACAACCACTACGACCACCTCGACCGCTTCACCCTCGGCCACCTTCCGAAGGGGATCGCCTGGCGGGTACCGCTGGGGCTCGGAGCCTTCGTCCGGAAGTTCGGTTTCACCGATGTCGAGGAGCTCGACTGGTGGGAGAGCTGCGTCTGTCGCGGCTTTCGCCTGACTCTTCTACCGGCGCAGCACTGGTCGCGGCGCCTCTCGCAGCCGGACGAGACGACCCTTTGGGGCTCCTGGCTGATCGAGAGCGCGCGCCTGCGGACCTTTTTCGCCGGCGACAGCGGTTCCTTCCACGGCTTCGCCGAGTACGGACGACTCTCCCCCGGCCTCGATCTCGCCCTCCTGCCGACCGGCGCCTACGAGCCGCGCTGGTTCATGAAGCCGGTGCACATGAACCCGGAGGAGGCGCTGCAGGCTTTCCGCGAGCTCGGCGCGGCGCAGCGCGACCTGCCGGCGCTGGCTCTCGAACTGTTCGATCTGACCGCGCCTCCGGCCGCCGTCGAAGAAGGGCCAGGAGAGCTCGAGCGCCGCCGCCCACGAGCTGTAAAGCGGATCGGCGAGGTTCGTCACCAGGCGCACTTCGCGTCCCCAGTAGCCGTTGAGGTCGATGCGCGGCAGGCCGTCGGCGTGGGTGATCTGCTGCTGGGCCCTGTAAGCGCCCTCCTGGTGCAAGAGGTCCTCGATCTCGGGCCGCGCGGCTGCGGCGGCGACGAGCACGGCAATCGCCGGCGGCTCCGGCAGCTCGGCGGAAGAGGGTTCGAGCTCCAGCGGTTCTGTGGGCGGGAGGTCGAGGAGCTGCCGCAGGCGCATCTCGGCGACGGTCACCTGACCCTGCCGGCGGGCGACTTCCGGGGCGACGGCGGCGAGCGCGGAGAAGGCGCGCAGCTGCTCGAGCTGGGTCGCCTCGCCGATCTCGAGCAGGTCTTCGACGCGCGCCAGATCGCGGCTGCGGAACTCGCGCTCGGCCTCGATCGTCGCCAGGCCCTCGCGCGCCGCCTGCACGCGGTAGTAGGCCTCGGCGGTGGCGAACGCCGCGTCGAGCTGGGCGGTGCGGATCTGCGCGTCGGCGGCCTCGCCGACGATCTTGGCGAGATCGATCGCGGCGCGGATCTTGCCGAAGGTCCAGACCGGCTGTCGGACCTCGATCACCGCCCGGCTGAGCTCCTGCGTCGACGGCGCGAAGCTGCCGCCGGGAAACTGGTCGAGGATCTCGCCGAAATCGGAACTGTTGAGGAAGGAAGGGCTGCGCGACTGCCCCCAGGACGAGCTGAGGGTGAGCTGCGGGAAGGCGTCGGCGCGCGCTTCGCGAACGCCGCCCTTCACCTGGCTGCGAATCTCCTCGACCGACAGCACTCCGGGGTTGGCGCGCAGCGTCGTCTCGACGGCGCGGGCGAGGTCGAGCTGGATACCCGCCAGCGGCGGAGCCGGGACGGCGAGCGCGGCGACGGCCGCCAGCATGGCGGCACAGTTGTAGCGGCGATGAGTTCGTCGGGACATCGGGACAGCACCTCCTGCGGGATGCGCCTCGAAAGGGCGCTCGATGGAGCCGCCGGATCTGCGGCGCGCGACTCTGCCTGGCGCTCCCCGAGGATATCGCGAGCCGCCCGCAGGCGGCGCCCCGGGGGAGAGTTTCAGCTCGATTCTCGGCGGTTCCGAAGGCGCTTGTTCGCCTGAAGGACGTAGGCGGCAGCGCTGACGGCGAGCACGGCACAGCCGGCAGCGGCCTGGCGGGGGGCGGCGATGAAGCTGTTGGCGACGACGCCGGCGGAGACGGCGACGAAGAGCGCCGTCGTCCAGGGGTGCCCCGGCGCCCGGAAGTAGGCCGCCGTGTCGCCGCGCGCGATCGCCGCGCGCCGCAGCCGGAAGATGCCGGCGGCGGTCAGTCCGAAGAACAGCCAGTCGCAGAAGACGACGTAGGAGAGCAGCTGGTCGTAGGTCTGCGACAAGAGCAGGACGAGCGCGACGCCGGCCTGCAGGCGGAGGGTGAAGCTCGGCGTGCCGAAGCGCGGATGGAGCGCCGCCGCGCGCTTCAGGAAGAGGCCGTCCTCGGCCATCGCGTAGTAGAGCCGCGGACCGGTCATGGTGATGACGGCGAGGAAGCCGAGGCAGGAGACGACGGTGAGCGCGGCGACGAAACGCGCTCCGAGCTCGCCGGCGAGCGCCCGCGCGACGTCGGCGGCGAGCGCCGTCGAGGCCGCCACCTCGGCCGGCGGCAGGACCCGGAGGTAGACCCAGTTGAGGCCGACGTAGACCACCACCACCAGCGCAACGCCGAGGATGTTGGCCCTTGCCAGGGTCTTCCCGGCATCGCGGATCTCGGCCGCCAGGCTGCCGCAGTTCTGCCAGCCGCCGTAGGCGAAGAGCACCGGCACCAGGGCGGCGAAGAAGGCGGTCAGGGTGACGGCCGACGTGGAGGGAAGGTGATAGGTCGTCGCGGCCGCTGGCTGCTTCACCAGCATCAGCACACCGATCGCTGCGATGCCGCCGAGCTTGAGCAGCATCAGGCCGTTGTTGGTGCGCTTGCCGGGACGCACGCCGCGGACGTTGATCTCGGTCAGCACCACGATCACCGCCGCGGCGAGCGCCAGCTTGCCGGCGCCGCCGAGCTTCACGAACGTGCCGTCGACGTAGCCGGCGAGCGCGTTGGCGACCGCGGCGATGCCGCCGGTGTTGATGACGAAGAGCAGGGCGAAGCCGTAGAGGAAGCCGGCCAGCGGCCCCCAGGCGCGCGACAGGTAGACGTACTGGCCGCCGACTTCCGGCAGCCGCGAGCCGAGCTCGGCGTAGACGAAGCCGCCGATCATCGCCAGCGCGCCGCCGGCCAGCCAGACGAGGAGCATCCACTCGGGCGCCGGCAGGATGCGCGCGACGTTCGACGGATTGACGAAGATGCCGATGCCGATGATCGCGCCGGCGACGACGACCGTCGTGTCCCACAGGCCGAGCTCGCGGCGGAAGCCGCCAGCCGCTGCCGGCGCCGCAGGCGCCATCATCCGCTCCGCCGACGGATCTCTTCGACGAGCGCGTTCACCTGCTCCTGCAGCTCGGCGGGCGAGCCGTCGTTCAGGAGCACGCGATGTGCAGCCGCGCGCCGTTCGGCGCCATCGCCTTGGGCGGCGAGCCGGCGCAAGGCCTCCTCGCGCGGGAGACCACGGGCGATGGCTCGCGCCAACCTCACTTCGGGACTGGCTTCGACGGTGACGATCAGATTGAAGTCCGGGGCGTAGCCGGCTTCGACCAGCCGGGTCGCTTCGAGCACGATGGCGCCCGGCTTCGCAGGCACGAGGCTGGTCGGATCGGCCGCCGCGGTCCCGAGGCGCGAGAAAAAGGCTCGAACAAGGGGGTGGATCGCCGCTTCGAGCTTGGCCCGCGCCTGGTCATCGGCAAAAGCCAGACGGGCCAGCCGCGGCTTGTCCACGCCACCCCCTTTACTGAGGTATTTCGCGCCGAACATCTCGGCCACGGCCCGGGCGCCGGGCTGGCCCGGCGCATAGAGCTCGGCCACGACCTGGTCCGCGTCGATGACCTGGAAGCCCGCTTCGGCGAGAAGCTTCGCGACGGTCGACTTGCCGCTCGCGAGACCCCCTGTCAACCCGACACGGTACGGCGGCATGGGTGTGGGTCAGCTCTTCGCTGGCGCTTCGAGCCCGAAGCGGCGGCGGGCGGAGGTCAGGGTGTTGGCGAGCAGCATGGCGACGGTGAGCGGGCCGACGCCGCCGGGGACGGGCGTGATCGCCGAGGTTTTCGGCGCGACCGCCGGGAAGTCGACGTCGCCGACCAGGGCGTAGCCCTTCTCGGCCAGGGTGGCGAGGCGCTTCGCGTCGTCGCCGACCAAGCGCTTCGCGAGGTCGACGTCCTGCACCCGGTTGATGCCGACATCGACGACCACCGCCCCCTCGCGGACGTGCTCGGCGGTGAGCATCCCCGGCCGTCCGACCGCGGCGACCAGCAGGTCGGCCTCGCGGCAGATGGCGGCGAGGTCGCGCGACCGCGAGTGGGCGATGGTGACGGTGCAGTTTTCGCGCAGCAGCAGGCCCGCCATCGGCTTGCCGACGATCGAGCTCCGCCCGACGACGACGGCGTGCTTGCCGGCCAGGGCGATGCCGTGGCGGTGCAGCGACTCGATGATTCCGGCGGGCGTGCAGGGGACGAAGCCGGGCTGATCGAGCCAGAGCCGGCCGACGTTCACCGGGTGGAAGCCGTCGACGTCCTTCTCCGGGCGCACCCGCGAGGTGACGGCGTCGGCGTCGAGGTGGTCGTCGCCGCAGCGCGCGAGGTACTCGTCGTAGGTGCCCGGGAAATCGCGGAACCCCTGCGCGTTCACCTCGAGGATGCGCGTCGCGAGCGCCGAGACGAACGCGCGGTCGTGGGAGACGAACACGAGCGTGCCCTCGAAGCTGGAGAGCGCGCCCACGAGGGCCTCGATGGCCTCGAGGTCGAGGTGGTTGGTCGGCTCGTCGAGCACGAGCACGTTGGGGTGCTGCACCATGATGCGGCAGAACACGAGGCGCGCGGCCTCGCCGCCGGAGAGCGCCGACACCTTCTTCTCGACGTCGGCGCCCGAGAACAGCAC
>JBGARM010000280.1:0-4575 GCA_044230215.1 Thermoanaerobaculia bacterium
GTCGAGGTGCGCGGCGACGAGATCTGGGCGCTGGGGTACCACCCGTGAGAACCTCCCGCCGGGCGAACCGGGCCTCCGCCGCGATCCTCATCTACGTCATCATCCTCGTGGCCTTCCAGGTCTTCCTGCTCACCGTCGCGGTCGAGGCGTTCTCGGCGCACGCGCTCGCGGCGGCGCTGTACCTGACGGCGGGCCTGCGGGCCGTGCCGGCGGGGGCGATCGGCCGCGACGACCTGCTGCCGCTGCAGATCCCGCGGCTCGCCATGACGAACCGGCAGCTCGAGGCCGAGTGAGGATCGCGCCCGCCGCGAGATAGGCTCCGCGCTGGAGAATTTCCGGCGCCGCTCGGGCGCCTGAGGGGGCGGATGACCGACGCGGCTCAGAACTCCCCGGTGAGCGGTGCGCGCTGGCTCGCCAACCCGGTGACCGGCATGACGCTGCGGATTCTCCGTTCGGCGGAGGAGACCGGCGGCGAGCTGCTCGAGATGGAGGCCGGCTATCCGGCCGGCAGCTCCCAGCCGCCGGAGCACCTGCATCCGCGCCAGGAGGAGCGCTTCACGATCCTCGAGGGGTGCATGCGGGCGGTGGTCGGCGGTGTCCAGCGCGACCTCGCGGTCGGCGACAGCCTGACTCTCCCGGCGGGGACGCTGCACGCCATGTGGAATCCCGGACCGGGGAGCGCCCGGGTGAGCTGGCAGGTGCGGCCGGCCCTGCGCACGCAGCAGTTCTTCGCCACGGTCTTCGCGCTCGCGGCGAGAGGACAGGTGAATGCCGACGGCGTCCCCGGACCGCTCGAGCTTGCCCTGCTGATGCCCTATTTCCGCGACGAGATCCGGGTGACCAGCCCGCCGGCCTGGGCGCAACGCGTGGTCTTCGGCGCTCTCGCGCCGGTCGCCCGTCTCCTGGGGCGCTGTCCGGAGCTGCGGCGA
Source organism: Thermoanaerobaculia bacterium (assembly GCA_044230215.1). Taxonomy (GTDB): domain Bacteria; phylum Acidobacteriota; class Thermoanaerobaculia; order Multivoradales; family JAGPDF01; genus JAGPDF01. The sequence goes on from JBGARM010000280.1 coordinate 930, forward strand.
CAGGAGAGGTCATGAAGAGAGCTCAGTGTTCCATCGTCCTCGCCGTGCTGCTGGCTTGCGCCGGAGCCTGGGCGGAAGGTTTCGTCTGGCGCACCGACAGCATTCGGGCGGTCGTCCAGCGCGATCCCGTGACCCCGCTGCTCGGACAATTCCTCCTTCTCGAGCAGAGTCTCGAGCCGGGGGAAACCGGATGGGTGAAGCTGAAGATCGACCTGCCGGAGAGCTGGGAAGTCGGTGAGGTGAAGGTCGCGGCGGGGAAGGTCGCTCTCACTCGGACCGACGGCACCCGCTTCGAGCTGACGGCGGAAAACGTCTCGACCCTGCAGTTCGAGATCCTCGACGGCGGACCGAAGAGCGACGCGGCGATCGACGAGCTCTGGCAAAAGCACGCGCTTGTCGGCAAGTGAGCGCCGGGACGAGCTCCGATGCGGAGAGGAAAACCTGACGCAAGCTGATTCGACGGACTCGCCTGCGTCGGCCGGGCGCTTCCTGACCGCCTTCTGGCGCGACCTCGCGATGCTCAACTACGAGGTCGATCCGGCGGTTCTCGCGCCGCTCGTTCCGGCCGGCACCGAGGTCGATCTCTGGGACCGGCGCGCGTTCGTCAGCATGGTCGGGTTTCACTTCGGGCGGACGCGCGTCCTCGGCCTGGCGATTCCCGGGCACTGCAACTTCGAAGAGGTGAACCTGCGCTTCTACGTCCGCCGCGAAGGGCCGGAAGGTCTCCGGCGCGGCGTCGTCTTCGTCAAAGAGATCGTTCCGCGGGCAGCGATCGCCTGGGTGGCGCGGACCCTCTACAACGAGAACTACGTCGCCTTGCCGATGCGCCACAGGCTGACGGAGGGTATGGCCGGAGAGGCAAGGAGCGTGGTCTACGAATGGCGGCAGGGCGGCAACTGGAGCCGCCTGGCGATCGCCACGCGCACCCGGCCGGAGATTCCGCCGGCCGACTCCGAGGCGGCCTTCATCAGCGAGCACTACTGGGGCTATGCACGCCAGCGCGACGGCGGGACCGTCGAATACCGGGTGGAGCATCCGCAGTGGCGGGTGAGCGCGGCCACGGAGTCCGCGTTCGAATGCGATGTTGCGGCGCTCTACGGGCCCCGGTTCGCCCCCTTCCTCGCCGGCCCGCCGGCCTCGGCGTTTCTGGCGGTCGGTTCGGCGGTGACGGTGCGCCGGGGCGTGCGGCTGAACCTTATGCAGGAGGGGCGCTCGCAGCGGCCGGGCCTTCGGTAGACTTCGCTCCCTCGGGGAGGGTTCGACATGCAGCGCCACTTCCGGACTCGCTGGCCATTCGTCGCGGGCTTCCTTTCTCTGGCGGTTCTGGCTGCCGGCTGCGCGAGCAGCGGGCGATCGACCGCGCTCGTTCCCGCCACCGACACGCCCGTCGCTTTCCTCGTCGAGGACGCCGGAGCGCTCCGGCCGCCGCGCGCCGGCGAGGGCTGCCGCAACCCGCTGGTCGATCCGCGCACCGACTTGCGCCTGGTGCTCGAGCGCTCGGAGGGTGGCCACGGCGACTACTCGGTGCCCGAAGGGCGCTACGAGGTCGGAGCCGGGCAACTGCTGCGGATCGACTGCGCCACCGGCCAGGCGATCGGCATCGTGCGCGGGAAGGACTGAGCGCGCCGTGGCGGTTCGCATCGTGCGTCTCGGCAGTCCGCGGCTCCCCGGCGAGGGCCTGCGCATCGGCACCGTGCGCCGGCCGCCGCGCGGCGTGCCGAAGGAGGAGTTCGCGTCGCAGAACTGGTACGACGTCTGGTACCCGAACCTCGCGCCTTCGGCGGAGATGATGGAGCTCGGCCGGGGCGCCGCGACCGAGGCCGAGTGGGAGGTCTTCACGGCGAAGTTCCGCCGTGAGCTGGCGACGCCGGACAACGCGCGCACGATCGCTCTGCTCGCGGCGCTGTCGCACACCGCCGACTTTTCCGTCGGCTGCTACTGCCCGGATGAGGCGCGCTGCCACCGCTCAGTGCTGCGTGACCTGCTGGTGTCGGCGGGCGCCGATGTCGTCTAGCCCGCCCAGCGGCAGGCGCATGAGCATCGAGGACGCGACGGCGAACGACGTCGATGCGACGGCGCTCGCGCTCGAGGCCGCCTTCGCCGCCGACCCGCTCATCGCCTATTTCTTTCGCACCCATCCCCAGGGCATTGCCAGCGCCTCGCGGCAGTTCTTCGCGCTGCTCCTGAAGCTCCGCATCGCTCTCGGCATGCCGGCGCTGGTGCTCAAAGCGGACGACGAGATCGTCGGCGCGGCGATGGGCTACGACACCGAGAGGCCCGTCTGGCCGGAGCCCTACGCCGGCGAGTGGGCGCGGCTCGAAGCGGAGACGCCGGGTCTCGGCGAGCGCCTGCATGCCTACGAGGTCCTGTCGCAGCGGCACGCGCCGTCGGCGCCGCACTACTACCTCGGCGTGCTCGGCGTTCACCCGTCGGCGCAGGGAACCGGCGCGGGAAGGGCCCTGCTGGAGGCTTTCTGCCGGCGGTCCGCCGCCGACCCGCTGTCCTCCGGCGTCTACCTCGAGACGTCGAATCCGCAGAGCCGGGAGTTCTACCTCCGGCAGCATTTCGTCGAGCGCGGCGCCGACGATCTCGCGGGGACGCCGCTGTGGTGCGTCTTCCGCTCCGACGCCCCGCCGGCGCGGCGCTCGCATCGAGGATCCGATGGCTGAGACTGCCGCGGGGAGGGCCGCCGCGGGCGGGCTGGAGTCGGTCGTCGAGTTCATCCTCGAGCTCGACCGGCTGAAGGGCGTGACGCGGAAGACGCGTCCGCTGGGGCTCGAGCGTTACGAGAACTCCGCCGAGCACAGCTGGCAGCTCGCGCTGCTCGCCGCCTCGCTCGCCCACCAGGCGGCGGCGCCGGTGGATGTCGACCGGGTGATCCGCATGCTCCTGGTGCACGACGTCGGCGAGATCGACTCCGGCGACACGATGGTCTACACCGAGGGCGGCTGGGAGGAGCGCAAGGCGGCGGAGGCGGCCGCGGCGCGGCGGATCTTCGGCCTGCTGCCCGGGCTGCAGGGCGCGGAACTGCTCGCGCTGTGGCAGGAGTTCGAAGACGCGGCGACTCCGGAGTCGCGCTTCGCGCACGCGGTCGACCGTGCGATGCCGGTGCTGCTCAATCTGGCGAACGCCGGCCAGAGCTGGCGGGAGAACGGCATCAGCCACGCGCGCGTCGTCGGCCGCGTCGCCGCTCCGATCCGCGACGGATGCCCGGCGCTGTGGGAGTACCTCGAGGTGCGTCTCGAGGAGGAGCGCCGCAAGGGGTGGTTCGGCGGCGAAGAAGAGTCGCGCGGGAGGTGACGGAGCGATGTGCCGGAACATCAAGACCCTGTTCAATTTCGCGCCGCCGGCGACGGCTGACGAGGTGCGTGCCGCGGCGCTGCAATTCGTGCGCAAGCTCACCGGCTTTCAGAGCCCGGCGACGGCCAATGAGCTTGCCTTCGAGCGCGCAGTGGAGGAAGTCGCAGCCGCGTCTTCACGGCTCCTGCAGTCGCTGACGACGAGCGCAGCGCCGCGCGACCGCGAGACCGAGGCCGCCAAGGCGCGGGCGCGCTGGGCGCGGCGCTCCTGAGAGGATACGGTGATGAAGATCGCCCCGCCGAATCGCGCCAGTCATTCCTACGTGCAGAAGCTTGTGGGCTCCCCC
>JBGARM010000281.1:0-4564 GCA_044230215.1 Thermoanaerobaculia bacterium
CCGTTGCGCGCGTCGTTGACGATGCTCTCGACGTAGCGCCCGTCACTCGGACTCATCGAGAGGTTCGGGAAGGACTCGCGGTAGGCGCCGTCCTCCACGACGAGCAGATCGAACGCGCTCGGCGAGCCGTTCGTGGCGTTGCGCACCTCGGCCTCCACGCGGTTCGCGTAGGCGCCAGGGTCCTTGCCCTCGACGCGCACGGAGTTGGTGGTGCCCGAGGCCGCGCCGCGTCTCGCGGCGGGAGACGCGGCGGAGGCGCGGGTGCTGCGCCTCCCCGCCAGGGCCGGCGCGGGCGCGCGCGCGAGCGGCGGCCTCCGGGCGGCGCGGCCCGGCGGGCGGCGGCGCTTTCCGTCGGCACTGGCCCCTGGTTGCCGGGCGGCCAGGACTGCTCCTGGGCAGGGGCCGTCGCCGCTGCGGGTGCCGGCGCGGCGGCAGGCGGAGCCTGCGGCGTGGCGGGAGCCTGGACGAGAGCGAACAGGAGTCCCGGTGCGAGCCAGGACGAGAGGAGCACTGCGAGAGTCGGTCGGCTCATGGCATGTAGGGTGCAGGAGAGTGCGAGCGAGCAGCGCTCACGGTAGATTTGACATGGAGCGGGTCGGAGCCTGGACAGTTTGACATGCTTGGACCCCTTCGCAAAACTCACGCCAGCTTCGAGGAGAGACCATTCATGCTGCAGCTCGACACCAGCCGCACCGATCCAACCTTGCCCACTCCCCGCCGCTCGCGGCGAATCGCTCGCGCCGTCGCGCTGGCAGCCGTGGCGCTGCTCGGAGCGCTCGGGGCATCGCCGGCCCCGGCGCAAGCGCCGGCAGCCGCGCCCGCCTCCCCCGCCCCGACCGTCGATGCCGCCAAGGCCGCCGCCACCACCAAGAAGCCCAAATTGACCATCGAGGAGCGCGTGCACGAGACCGGCGAAGTGGCGCGCGACCAGGTGGTCGAGCACACGTTCAAGATTCGCAATACGGGCGAGGCGCCGCTCGTCATCGAGAAGCTGGTCGCCGCGCCCAATCTCGAGATCCTCAGCAAGCCGGCAACGCTCGATCCCGGCGAAGCTGGAGAGATCCGCGTGCGGGTGCCGCTGCTGCTCGAGAAGCCACTGGCGCTGCTCAAGCAGATCGAGCTCACGACCAACGATCCCGACACACCGTCCATCGTGCTCGAGTTGCGCATCCTGTCGACCGAGTACGTCCTGAGCAAGCCCGGATATGCGCGCTGGATCGCGGTGCAGAAGGAGAAGCCCGGTACCATCTCGCAGAAGCTCGCCGCCAAAGACGGCCAGGACTTCGAGGTCTTGCGGACCTCCGAGTTGCCGGGGGGAATCACTTCGCAGATCAAGTCGATGCGGGCGGACCCGGCTGGGCCGCGTGAGTGGCAGATCGACCTGACCCTCGGCAGCGATGCCCCGGTCGGGCCGATCGTCGGCACGCTGCTCGTCTACGTCAACCACCCCAAGCAGAGCATCGTGCCGATTCCGCTCTCGGGCTTCATGCGGCCGGTGATCGCCGTCACGCCGCCGCAGTGGTCGATCGACACCATCCCGCTCACCACGAAAGTGGCCCAGGCGTTCAACGTCAAAGCGTTCGCCACCGAGCCGATCCACGTAACCAAGGTCGAACACGACCTCCCTGGCCTCGCGCCGGCGACGATCGAAACGCTGACCCTCGGCCGCGAGTACAAGGTGAGGCTCGAGTTCGATCCCGCGACGACGCCGAAGGGCCGGCTCCACGGCACCCTGCGAATCCTCACCGACAGCCCCAAAGTGCCGGTGATCGCCATCCCGATCGACACCATCATCCAGTGACCTGAGCGTCTCGGCTAGGGCTTCGACGGGGCGGAAATCTCGATCCGCCCGTCGAGCTCGGAGCCCTCGCCGAGCACGACGCAGGGCGCGGTGACGTCACCCGCGACAGCACCTCCGCGACAGATTTCCACCCTTTCGACCCCGCTGACCGGTCCCCGCACCGCCCCCGCAATGGTGGTGGTGCGGGCCTGAACCGACCCGTCGATGCCGGCGCCCTTGGCCACCGTCAAGTCGCCCTGCACGCAGAGCTCGCCGGTCAGGCGCCCTTCGAACCGCAGGTCGGCGGCAACGTCGAGCCGCCCGCGCATCTCGGTGTCGGCGGCGATCACGGAGGAAGAGGCCATGGCTCCGACTTTCTCGGCCGCCGACGTTGCGCACGCGCTCGGCGGCCAGAAGGGAGCGCGATCGATCGAAGCGGCAGGGGCGGCGGCCGAAGGAGCCGCCGTTTTGGCGCCATCACGATGAGAATTTGGAGCGGGCAACGGGATTCGAACCCGCGACATCAAGCTTGGGAAGCTTGCACTCTACCAACTGAGTTATGCCCGCCTGAACGTCGAATCGCCGTCAATTTACAGAAGCCTCATCGGCGCGTCAAGCGTTGCGTGAAAAACAGTTGCCGCTATACTGAACCGGCGATGGCTGCCGCCGGCACCGATTCAGCGGAAACAGAGCGCGGGGAAAATCTCTATTTCTTCCCCGACCAGCCGGTCAGCGCGGACGAGCTTCGCCGCCTGCTGCGCGAAGGCCCGCCGGAACGGCAGGCCTGGGCGATCTCCCACCTGCTGCGCTATGCCGACTGGGAAGATATCTGGACCTTCACCACCCGCGAACAGATCCGGCTCCACTTCGCCGACCTGGACCTGCCCGGCAGCCTCGGCGCCGCCTGGGCCCGGATGCTCAAGCCAGAGTCCGCCGAAGTCCCGGGTACCCGATAGACTTCATCTCCTGTCTGTCCCAGGAGTCTCCTCCATGCCGACGAGCCCGGTCCCGTCTCCCGGAGTCGCTCCCCTGCGTCTCTTTCCTGCCCTGCTGGCACTCCTCCTCGCCCTCGCGGCGACCCTGGCCGTCTACCTGCCGACGCCGGGGAACTACTGGATCCGCTACGACAACGAAGCGCTGATCCGCAACAGCCCGCAGGTCGGAGCGTTCGCCGGAGACGACAAGCTCGCGGCGCTCGTGACGATGTTCACGAGCACGCATTACAGCCTCTATCAGCCGCTCTTCACGCTCTCGGTGGCGATCGACCATGCGATCTTCGGCTGGGATCTCGCCGGCTTCCATGCTCACTCGGTCCTGCTGCACGCGGTCGCGGTCGGCTTGCTTCTCCTGGTACTTTTCCGGCTCACCGGCTCGTGGCTCGCGGCGACCGCTGCCAGCCTCCTGTTCGCGGTGCACCCGGCGCTGGTCGAGACGGTACGATGGGCGATCTGCCGCAACTCGCAGGTCGCTGCCGTCTGGCTGCTGCTCGGCGTCCTCCTCTACCTCCGACATCTCGATCGCCCCGGGAAGGCCGCGCTGTGGGCTTCCCAGATCGCCTTCGGCTTGTCGATGCTGGGCAAGGTCTCGCCGGCGATCGTCATCGTCCCTCTGGCGCTCGATCTCTGGCGCCGCCGCCGCATCGACCGGCGCGCGATTCTGGAGAAGGTCGCGCTGCTCGCCCTCTCCATTCTCCTCACTTACGTGAACTACCGCGCCACCATCGACCACGTTGGAGACAACCCGCTGCAGCGGCCCTGGTCGGAGGTCTTCGCCTTCCTGCCCGGAGCGGTCGCTCTCATGTGCGCCAATGCGTTCGCGCCGGAGAACCTCGCGATCCTCTATCCGCCCGGCGCCATGAACGCGCTCGTCGGCTGGCGCTGGCCGGTCGTGGCGACGCTGCTCCTGGCAGCGGTGGGCGGCGGCATCTGGGCGTGGCGCCGGGGTCACCGCGGATTGATTCTCGGCGGCGTCGCCTGGTTCGCCCTGCTCGTTCCGAACGTCGCGGCCGGACGATTCCGCACGACCATCGCTTCCGACCGCTATCTCTACCTGCCGCTCCTCTTTCTCGCCGCCGCTCTCGCCGCCGTCCTGGCTCTGGCCTTCTCGAGGCTCAGGCGCACTCCGCACGTTCCCGCCGTAGCCGGCGAGCCGCCCAGGCTGCAGATCGCCGGCGGCTGGCTCGTACTCGCAGCGACCCTCGCGCTCGCCGGAACCTGGGGAGTCGCCGCTCACCGGCAGGCGCGGACCTGGGAGGACGAGAAGCTCCTCTGGAACCGGGTCAACGAGCTCGCGCCGCACCACATGGCGTACTACATGCTCGGCAATATCGCCCTCAGGGAGGAGCACTGGAAGGAGGCGTCCGACCTCTTCGCGCGAGCGCTGGAGCTCGCGCAGCTCGATCCCTACGCCAAACAGGACCCGGTCTTCTCGCAGGCCGTTCTGCAGACCAGCCGGAAGGCCGCGAGCGAGCTCGCCAAGCTTCCCGCCGGCGAGGCGCAGCAAGATCGCGCGGCACTGCTGGAACGCGTGAATGCGGTCGCGGCGGAGGCGGCGGCCAGCCTGCCGGAGAGTCCCGAAATCCAGTTCGAGCTCGGCAAGACGCAGTTCAAACAGAAGAACTACCGCGAAGCCCTAGCCGCGCTCGACGCCGCACTCGCCCTCGACCCGCGGCACTACCAGGCGATGACCTACAGGGCGATGTGTCAGTACTTCCTGGGCGCGAAACAGGAAGCCATCGCCACCTTCCGCGCCTCTCTGGCGATCCGCCCGTACTGGGTGACCTAC
>JBGARM010000282.1:0-4548 GCA_044230215.1 Thermoanaerobaculia bacterium
GGCGACAACCCGGCATGCACCATGACGAAGCGCAGTTCGTGGTCCAGGTGCAGCAACGGGCGCATGCGCAGCCAGTCGATCAGCTCGGGGCCGTCGTGTGCCTCGAGTACCCGTCGCAGATCCTGGTTTTTCTGCCGCCGCTCGGTTGCCTTGACGCTTTCGGCCACCAGGTGCAGATCGTGATTGCCGAGCACCGACTCGATCCGCCAGTCGTGGTCGGCGGCCCACTCGAGGACCTCGAGCGAGCGCGGGCCGCGGTTCACCAGATCGCCGGTGAACCACAGGCGGTCGCCGCTCCTGGCGAAATCGATCTTCTTCAGGAGCTTGCGCAACGTGCGGTAGCAGCCGTGCACGTCGCCGATCGCCCAGGTCGCCATCCGCACCGAGGATAGCAACGACCGGCCCGACCGTCCGGTCCCCTGGCCGATTCAGGGGGCGCAGCGCGAATCGGCCGCCCGGAAGTCGTTGCGACCCGGAATGAGAAAGTTGGGGACCCAGTCCGACGTCCTGGGAAGGTCGCCTGCCTGCCCCACGTTGGTCACCGAAAACGGTTGTTGATTCCAGATGCCCCCGGTCGTTCCCCAGCGGCTTGAAGCCTCCCGCAGAACCCGGAAGCCGGAGCTCGGACTGGCTGTGCGATTCGCCCGGCAGGTATTTCCCGTGCCGGGCGTTCCCGCGGGCGGAGCAACACAGGAATGGTCCGCCGGACACTGCGGATCGCCGCCGCAGCGGCAGTATCCGGCGTCGCAGGTCCCCGACGGGCAGTGGCTGCCGGTCGAGCAGCGCACGCCGCGCTGGATCGGATCGATCGCCGGGCAGGTGATCGTACAGTTGGCGTTCGAGCCGACGAAGAGCTCCGCTCCGCCGCCGACCGAGGCGATCGCCACCCCTTCGGACCAGGTGCACGATCGCCGCGCGACGGAGGCCAGCACATCTCCCGTCAACCCGTCGAAGACCCGCGTCCAGCATTCGTCCGCAAAGACCGCCTCCAGCCTGCCGTCGAGGTCGAGATCCACTGCCGTCGTCGTGGACCGGCCCGATGCGAGATCTTGAATGTCGTTCTCCCAGCGCACGAAACCGCCGACGCAGCCGGCCACGGGCAGCACACAGTCGAGGTCGAGCACCCGCATCTTCCCGCCCGAGGAGACGGCGACCTCGGCGCGATCGTCGCCGTCGAAGTCGCCGGTCGCCGGCACCCCCGCCCCGGCGCCCGCCACCGAGAAGACGACTGTCCCGTCCAGGCGCTCCAGGCTCACCGCCGAAGGCGTCGCCGTCGAACGCACGATCTCGGCGATGCCGTCACGCACCGAGCCGTCGAGGCTCGCGCCGCTCGGCGTTCCAAAGTCGGCGTAAGCGGTCGAGCCGATCGCGCCGGAGGCCCCGCCTTCCGCGAGCCAGGAGCCGGACCCCGCATTCCATCCGCGCAGACTCGACGTCACGAGCTCGGGCGATCCGTCGGCATCGACATCGCCGACACTCGGCCATCCGAACGCCGACGCCGGCAGAAAGCTCCCATCGTCGAGACGAGCGCCGGTCCGGCCGTCGAAGACCTCGGTGCCCGAGATCACTTCGGCGAAGCCGTCGTCGTCCAGATCGTGGAGGATCGGCCCGTCCCAGCGACAGAGGGTCGCGAGATCGGTGTCGCTCGCCGCCCACCAGCGTTCGTAGCGCGCATCCACCGGATCCCACTTGAATGCCACCGGTCCGTAGGCCGGTCCGGCCGAGTCGCGGGCGCGAAGCGCGACGATCTCCGGCACGCCGTCGTTGTCGAGGTCGCCGACGGCCGGCGTAGCGGTCGCGATCAGGCGCTCGTCAGCGCCGGATACATTGGCGATCGGCGCGCAGGTCGCGGCGTCCGCCAGACGGAGGACGCCGAACAGGCTCGCCGTGTCGCCGCGGCAGGCGTCGTTGGCGCCATCGGTACCGTTGTAGGTGACGAAGACCACTTCCCTGGTTCCGGGAGCTCCCGGAGGAAAATCGGCGACCAGTGGCGTCGCGAGCACGTTCACGTTCGACGGAAACGGATCGCCCGGGGCCGGGCCGCTCCAGCTGCAGGCCACCTGCGGGACGAAGACGCCGGGTGGGGGCCCGGCAGGGACCGATCCGCCGGCGATCGCGCTCCAGCGCCTCGCGTCGCCGCACTCGAAGGACTCGACGAAGAGGGGCACCGGCGGCAGGACGCCGCCGGCGCGATCCGCCGCGCCGGCAAGGTAGACGAGCAGAACCGCGATCCAGACCGTGCGATCGAAGCGCATGACTCCCCCTCGAGCCGTGTTCTGGGGGGAGACTACCGGGCCATGGCGGCTCTGTCGAGCCCGGCTCTACCGCTGGTTGGCCTTGAGGATCCGCTTGCGCAGGCGGAACGCCTTGGGGGTGACCTCGACCAGCTCGTCCTCCTTGATGAACTCGAGCGCCTGCTCGAGGTTCATCAGGCGCGGCGGCACGAGATGCACGGTGTCGTCCGAGCCTGAAGCGCGCATGTTGGTGAGCTTCTTCTCCTTGACGATATTGACGTCGAGATCGTTGCCGCGCGCATGCTCGCCGACGATCATTCCCTCGTAGACCTCGTCGGTCGGCGAAACGAACAGCACGCCGCGCGGCTGGAGCCCCTCGATGGCGTAGGCGGTGACCTTGCCGGAGCGATCGGCGACCAGCGCGCCGGTCGCCCGGTGCTCGATGTCGCCCTGCCAGAAGTCCCAGCCGTCGAACAGCGAGTTCATGATGCCCTGACCCTTGGTGTCGGTCAGGAACTCGGTGCGAAAGCCGATCAGGCCGCGCGACGGAATCCGGTATTCGATACCGACCCGGCCGGTGCCGTGGTTGACCATCTTGGTCATCCGGCCGCGGCGGGCGCCCAACTTCTGGGTGAGTACGCCGATGAACTCCTCGGGGCAGTCGACGATCAGCTGCTCCATCGGTTCGGCGAGCTTGCCGTCGACGTGGCGGGTGATGACCTCGGGCTTGCCGACCGAGAGCTCGTAGCCTTCGCGGCGCATCATCTCGATCAGGATCGCGAGCTGCAGCTCGCCGCGGCCCGAGACCTTCATCGCGTCGGCCGAGTCGGTCTCCTCGACGCGGATGGCGACGTTGGTCAGCAGTTCCTTGGCCAGGCGGTCCTTCAACTTGCGGCTGGTGACGTGGGTGCCCTCGCGGCCCGACATCGGCGAGTTGTTGATCGAGAAGACCATGGCGATGGTCGGCTCCTCGACGCGGATCTGCGGCAGCGCCTGCGGATTCTCGATCGACGACAGGGTCTCGCCGATCGCCACTTCCGACAGACCGGCGATGGCGACGATGTCGCCCGGGCCGGCCTCGGCGATCTCCGTCCGCGCCAGGCCGTCGTAGCCGTAGAGCACGGTGACCTTGGCGCTCTCGACCCCGCCGTCGATGCGGATGCGCGAGATCTCCTGCGCCTTCTTCACCGAGCCGCTGAAGATGCGGCCGATCGCCAGGCGTCCGACGTAGTCGTCGTAGGCCAGGCTGGTGATGAGGAACTGCAGCGGCATCTCGGGGTCGTATTCCGGCGGCGGCACCGTGGTGACGATCTGCTCGAAGAGCGGCGCGAGGAGGGTGTCCTCGCCGTCCGGCGAGGTGCGGCAGAGGCCCTTCCGGGCGTTGCAGTAGAGCACCGGAAAGTCGAGCTGCTCCTCGGAGGCGTCGAGGTCGATGAACAGGTCGTAGACCTCGTTGACGACTTCGTTGATGCGCGCGTCGGGGCGGTCGATCTTGTTGATCACCACGATCGGCGTGAGGTTGGCCTCGAACGCCTTGCGCAGCACAAAGCGGGTCTGCGGCAGCGGGCCTTCGGAGGCGTCCACGAGCAGCATCACGCCGTCGACCATCTTGAGCGTGCGCTCGACCTCGCCACCGAAGTCGGCGTGGCCCGGGGTGTCGACGATGTTGATCCGCGTCCCCTTGTAGATGATCGAGGTGTTCTTGGCCATGATCGTGATCCCTTTTTCGCGTTCGAGATCGATCGAATCCATGACCCGTTCCATGACGGCTTCGTTGGCGCGGAAGATCCCGCTCTGCCAGAGCATGGCGTCGACGAGCGTGGTCTTGCCGTGGTCGACGTGGGCGATGATGGCGATATTGCGGACGTCCGTCCGTTGACTGCGGCTCACTGGTCTCGTCTCCGTGTTTTTGAGTCGGCGCGGAACGCGCCGTGCGTTCACCCGGGTGGGCAGCGGAAGCTTATCAGACTCGCCACGCGCGGCGTCTCGCGGCAGGGATTCGCCGCCCGGCGTTAGCCGCCCGGGCAGCTCGCCGAAGCCTCAGAGCCCGGCGAGCGGACCGAGGTCGACGCTGCGCCGCCGCGCCACCTCGAGCGCCTGCCCGAGCGTCTCCTTCTCTCCGCTGAGGTGGGCGGCGATGGCCAGGAGGAGCCAGGCCTCTGTCGCGTCCACGGTCGCCCGCGACACGACGAGCCGCTTCAGGCGCCGATAAGCTCCCGGTGCGTCGTTGGCGGAGAGATCCAGGCGCGCCTCGATCACGACCGCCTCGCCTTCGAGGGCGCGCTTCTGCGCGCCGTCGAGGCCCTGGCGCGCC
>JBGARM010000283.1:0-4538 GCA_044230215.1 Thermoanaerobaculia bacterium
GCCGGCGTCGCCCGCGTGCTCCTCGGCGAGGAAAGTGAGCAGCTGCCGGCGCCCGCCGTCGTCCTTGGCGACGACGCGAGAGCGCAGATTGGGACGGTCGAAGCTGGCGCCGACCAGGCGCGCGGCGCCGAGCTCGAGGTGACGCTCGGCGAGGAGCGCCTCGATCTCGGCCAGCCGGGCGTTGGCGCCGGCGAGCCCGCGGCTCGCTTCGGTGATCTCCTGCGAGCGCTGGGCGAGCTCCTCGAACAGATGACGCTGGCGGAAACTGCTCTTCTCCGACTCGATCTGCTCGCGATGGATCCGGTTGCGCAGCGCCGTGAGCTCGTTCAAGGAGGCGAGGAGCTCCTGGCGAGCCGCCTCGAGGCGCGCCTCGGCGGCGGCGGCCCCCGACTCCACCTCGCGCAGGCGGGCGCCGTCGGCCTGCACCAGCGCGGCGGCCTGGTCGTGCTCGACGATCAGCCGGGCGCGGCTCGCGGCGAGCTCATGGACCGAGCGGCCGTGAATCTCGAGCTCCTCGCGGCGCTTGCCGGAGACCGCCTGGCCGGCCGACACCCGGGCGTCGATCTCGGCGATCGTGCGGCGGGTGCCGGAGAGGAACTGCTGGCGGCCGGCGATCGTCGCCCCGAGCTCGGCCTGGCGTTGGGCCTTGTCGGAGAGCTCCTTCGCCAGGCGGTCGAGGCGCTCCCGCAGCTCGGCGAGCTCGGCCTCCTGACGGTGGATGTTGGCGGCGAGGTCGGTCTCGCGGGTCTGCGCCTCGCCGAGGGCGATGCGGCGCAGCGAGAGCTCGCTCGCCAGGCGCGACCAGCGTCCGCCGAGGACGGCGCGGTGCAGCGTCTTCCACTCCGCCTGGCGCTCCTGAAAGCGCCGCGCGGCGCCGGCCTGGCGCTTGAGCGAACGCAGGTTGCGCTCGATCTCGCTGACGATGTCGTCGAGCCGCAGCAGGTTCGCCGTCGCCTCCTCGAGCTTGACCTCGGCGATCTTCTTGCGCGCCTTGTAGCGCGTGATGCCCGCCGCCTCCTCGATCAGCTTGCGGCGCTCCTGCGGCTTGCCGGAGAGGATGAGGCCGATCTTGCCCTGCTCGATCACGGAGTAGGCGCGGATGCCCAGGCCGGTGTCCATGAGCAGGTCCTTGATCTCCTTGAGGCGGACCGTCTTGCCGTTCAGGCGGTACTGCGACTCGCCGCTGCGGAAGACGCGGCGGGCGATCGTCACCCGGCCGTCCTCGCCGAGGCCGGCGCCGGCGAAGCTCTCGTCGGCGAGGAAGGAGAGCGTCACCTCGCCCATGCCGAGGGGCTTCCGCTTCTCGGAGCCGTTGAAAATGACGTCTTCCATCGTGTCGCCGCGCATCGACTTCGCGCTCTGTTCGCCGAGGACCCAGGTAATGGCGTCCGAGAGGTTCGACTTGCCGCAGCCGTTCGGTCCGACGATGCCGGTGATGCCGCCGGCAAAGAGGACGTGGACGGGGTCGACGAAAGACTTGAAACCAGAGACATCGAGGCGGTCGAGCTTGAGCATTCCGGAATCCCCAGGGAAGGAAGCGAAGCTAGCAGAGGGGACGGTCCGGGCACAACCTGTAGGGGTCTCCCGAGGCAAATGCAGCTAGATATGGGTGGTCTCCCCGGGGATTCCCCGGTTCTCCGGGCCCTTTTCCCGGCGGTGCTGGAGGTAGGCCATGGCGCCGCTCGCAGCCAGCAGGAGGCCGAAGATGCAGACGATGGTCGGCCCGGTGGGCAGGTCCATGCTTTCCCACTGGGTCGAGAGCAGGAGGCCCGCCACGCCGGCGGTGAGCGCCACCGCCCAGCCGATGGCGAGGCGGACGGCGGTGCGCGCCGACAGCAGGGCGCCGCAGACCGCCGGCACGATGAGGTAGGAGAAGACCAGGTAGACGCCGGCGATGCGCACGAAACTGGTGACCACCAGCCCGAAAGTGGCGTAGAAGAGGAAGTCCCACAGGCGAACGCTCACCCCCTGGCGCTCGGCTTCGTCGAGATCGAAGGAGACGAGATGGAACCGGCGGCGCAACGCGAAGTGGAAGAGGCCGACGCCGGCGAAGAGGCCGATCGTCCGCAGGACCTCGCCCTGCGAGACCAGAAGAATGTTGCCGACCAGGAGATTCTTGATCTCCTCGTCGCCGGCCGCCGTGCGCGACAGGACGAGCGTCGCCGCCGCCGCGGCGACGATGTAGATGATGCCGATGATCGCCTCCTGCGGCACCCGCGGATGACGGAAGCGGGTGAGCGAGAAGAGCGCCGCGCCGGCGAGAGTGAAGGCGATCGCCAGGGCGTAGGGGAGCGAGCTGTGCTCGGGGTCGGCGCCGAGGAGGATCGCGGTGGCGATCCCCAGCGCCGCGATCTGCGCCAGGGCGAGGTCGACGAAGATGATGCCGCGGCCGACGACGTGCAGGCCGAAATAGACCAGCATCGCCGGCAGCACGACGAGCGCCACGAGCGGCCAGAGCCAGAGTGTCAGAAGTTCCATGGCGGTCTCCTCAGGGCTTCGCAGCGAGGGCTTGCGCGATGCGCTTCACGTTGGTGTCGATCAGGTCGATGTAGGTCGCGGTGCCGGGCAAGGCGCCCGGAAACTGGCAGACGTCGACCACCTGCGCGCCGTTGTGTGCCGCCACCGCTTCGGCGGTCTTCCTCGGCTGGTAGGGCTCGAGCAGGAGCACCCGGATGTTCTGTGCCGCCATCTTCTCGATCACCTCCGCCAGGTGGGGGGGCGAAGGCGGAATCCCCGGCTTCGGTTCGAGAAAGGTGTTCGCCTCGAGGCCGAAGCGGCGGCAGAAGTAGCGCCAGGTGGGGTGGTAAGTGACGATCTGCCGTCCCACGAAAGGCGCCAGGGCTGCGGTCCACTCCTTCATCTTGGCAGTGAGCGCGCCGTCGAACGTCGCGAGGTTGGCCTCGAAGGCGGCCTTGCCGGCCGGGTCGAGGCCGGTGAAGACGCGCGCCAGGTGGGCGGCGACGATCCGGGCGTTCTCCGGATCGAGCATGAAATGCGGATTGCCCGCGAGGTGGGTGTCGCCCTGCGAGCGGTCCGCCGACGCCGGAATGTCGACCAGTTGAATACCCTCGGAGGCGATCACATGGCCGGGAGCGCCGGCGAGGACCTTGGCGTTCCGGGCGCCGTCGAGAAGCGGCGGCAGCCAGCCCACCTCGAGCTCGGCGCCGCCTTCGATCAGCACGTCGGCGCGGTTGAGCGCCACGATCTGGCTCGGGCGGGCGTCGACAAAGTGGGGGTCTTCGGTCGGCTTGGCGATCGTCGTCACCTCCACCCGGTCGCCGCCGACGGCGGTAGCGAGAGCGGCGTACTCCGAGGTCGTGGCAACGACCTTGAGCGCGGCGCCGGCGCCGGCAGGTGCGAGCGTGGCGGCGAGGGCGGCGAGCAGCGGCGAGAGCAGTTTCAGTTGGCGCATCGGAGGCCTCGTTTCTAGAACTTGTGCGCCGAATGGGCGCCGAGCAGGAATTCGAGCTGCAGCCAGAGCGAGTGTTCGTCGGTGGCGAGAGCGTCGCCGTGGTCGAAGCTGTACTGCAGGCGGAGCTTCGAGTATTCGGTCGGGAACCAGGTCAGCACCGGCGAGACCCGGACGCGGTGCGAAAGCGCCGCGGTGTCGGGACTCTCCGCTTCGCCCGGATCTCCGCTGTCGCCGCCGACGCTGTCGACACGAAGACCGGCGATGTAGCCCGGCTTGAAGCCCCAGTTGACCTGCAGATAGCCGCCCCAGTCCGCGAAGGTGGTCGAAGCTCGAATGGGATCGCTCGAGGCATCGGCGAACAGGTCGCGGTACATTACCTCGCCCTGAACCTTGACGAACGGGAAGCCCTTGAAGGCATTCGGCGCCTTCCACTTCCAGAAGCCGTCGACGCCGTAGATGCGCGTCTTTCCTTCTTCGCCCGTGCCGTTGGGACCGAGAGCCGCCGAGGCGCCGACGAGCAGCGTCTGGGTGTCGGTGAGATCGAACGAGGCGGCGTAGCGCGGGACGAGCAGCAGGTCGGAGACCGCCTTGACGTCGCGGGGGACGAGCTCGCGGCCGAAGAGGCTCTCGCCGGGAACGCCGCGGAAGCTCGAGAGCGTTTCCCCCTGGCTGTTCTGCAGGGTCAGGAACGCCTCGGAGTAGAAGTCCGACGGCAGGAGCCAGGAAATCCGCGCTCCCACCGAGCGCAGTCCGTCCCCGCCGAAGAACCGGCCGTTGACCAGCGGCTGATCGACGAAGTCCCAGGAGTGCGGGTGGCTCGGATTGAGCCGGCCGAACTCGGTGAAGAACTGGCCGACCTTGAGTTGCAGGCCATGCGGCAGCGAGGTCGTGGTGGCGTAGGCCTCCTCCAGCTCGACGACCGACTCGCCCTCCGGCGAAATCTGGAGAACCACGTTGGCCTGGCCGCGGAAATACGGATCGACCGCCCCCTCGAGGACCATCTCGACGTTCTGGACAGTGAAACCGCGCTGCGCCGGGTCGTGGCCGCCGGGCTCGAGGGCTGGGACGTCGGTCGCGGTCGAGGCGCCGGCGGTGAACAGGCCATCCAGCGACAGGGTGAGGAAGT
>JBGARM010000284.1:0-4537 GCA_044230215.1 Thermoanaerobaculia bacterium
CAGGTCGCGGATGCTGGCATGTCTTGCTGCGCCGGCCTCATCGAGCCGGAACAGGCGGCTCGTGCCGCGCGGCGCGGCCTCTTGGGCGATGGCGCTCTCGGGCAGCGCGAAATCGAAGTCGTCGACCAGCATCAGGAGCCGCGTGTCGGCAAGATCACGGCTTCGGTCAGGGCGGTGGTGGTGGCCGTTCGCGGCTGCGCGCGCGGATCGAGCGCGTCGCGCAGGCCTTCGCCGATGAGGTTGAAGGCGACCGCGGTGAGCGCCAGCGCGGCGCCGGGAAAGAACGCGACCCACCAGCCGGCGGCGAGCGTCGACCGGCCGTCGGCGATCATGTTGCCCCAGCTCGCCGCCGGCGGCTGCAGGCCGAAACCGAGAAAGGAGAGCGCCGCCTCGTTGACGATCGCCGAAGCGGCGGCGAGGGAGGCCTCGACGAACGCCGGTGCGAGCGCGTTGGGCAGGAGATGCCGCAGGACGATTCGCATGCGCCCGGCGCCGGCGGCGCGCGCTGCGAGGACGAACTCGCGATCGCGCAGCCCGCGGACCTCGGCGCGCACCAGGCGCGCCATCGGAATCCAGCCGGTGAGACCGAGGATGAGGACGATGGAGGCGACTCCCGGCCGCACGATCGCGGCGAGGCCGAGGAGGAGAAAGAGCCGGGGAAAAGACTGCAGGGCCTCGAGCGTGCGGAGAACGAAGCGGTCGACCGCCGGCGGAGCGCTGCCGGCAGCCGCGCCGAGCGGCAGCGCGACGAGCGAGATCAGCAGCACGGTCCAGCCGGCGACGGCGAGCGAGACGCGGCCACCGGCGAGCAGTCGCGCCGCGACGTCGCGCCCGAACTCGTCGCTGCCGAGCAGGAAGCGCTGCGACTCGAGCGCGCCGCTGCCGGGCCCGCCGCCTGCGAGGTCGCGAAAGGGCACCCGTGTCGGGCGCGGCTGGCCCTGGAGGACGATCTCGTCCGCGCCGACCTCGACCGCGACCGCGGCGAGGGTTCGGCCGTCGGCCAACCGGACGATGTCGAAACGGCTCCCGGGGCGGGCCAGGCCGGCGACGGCCGGGTCGAGCTGGCGGTCGGGAGAGCGCGGCCAGAGGAGCGGCAGGAGGGTGACAGCGCCGGCGACGAGGGCGAGCAACACCGCTCCAACTCGCCAGGCGGGCTTCCTGCGCCCGCCGCGAGCGAGCCACCGCTGGCGCTTGCCGGGCTCAGGCATCGCGCAACCGGGGGTCGAGCCAGGCCTGCAGGGCTTCGGCGAGGAAGCTCCCGGCGATGACGAA
Organism: Thermoanaerobaculia bacterium; assembly: GCA_044230215.1. GTDB lineage: Bacteria > Acidobacteriota > Thermoanaerobaculia > Multivoradales > JAGPDF01 > JAGPDF01. The sequence continues at coordinate 1,273 of JBGARM010000284.1, forward strand.
CGCAGCGGAGAGCGCCGTGCCGGCGAGCAGCAGCGGATAGTCGCGCGCCACCAGGGCGTCGTAGGTGGCGCGACCGATGCCGGGCCAGGCGAAGACGACCTCGACGGCGATCGTGCCGGAAAGCAGCGCTGCGAGCGACAGACCGGCCAGTTGGGCGATCGGTCCCAGGCCGGCGCGCAGGGCGTGCGTCCACAGCACCCGTCCAGGGGTGAGCCCGCGGGCGCGCGCCGACTGGACGTACGGCTCGGCCAGGCGCTCGAGCACCGTCGCGCGCACGAAGCGCGCCGTGGCGGCGGCGGCGGGCAGCCCGATCGCCGCGGCCGGCAGCGCCAGGTGCCAGAGGAGATCGAGGCTTCGGCGCCCGAGGCCGAACGCCTCGGCGTCGACCGAGTGCATACCTCCCGGCGGGAAGATCGGCCAGGAAACCGCGAAAGCGGCAAGCAGCATGAGCCCGAGCCAGAAGGTCGGCAGCGACCAGAGCGTGATGGAGAGGACGCGCACCGTCCGGTCGGCGAGGGAGTCTGCCCGCGCCGCGGCGGCGACACCGATCGCAAGGCCGAGCCCGAGCTCGAGCAGGAGTGCTGTCGCCGAGAGCAGGAGGGTCCGCGGCGCCGACTCGCGCAGAATCTGGCCGACCGGCCGGTGCTGGCTGAGGGAGTAGCCCCACTCGCCAGCTGCCACTCCGCCGACCCAGCGCAGGTACTGTTCGGGCAAGGGCCGGTCGAGACCGTAGACCGCGCGCAGGCGGAGGCGTTGCTCCTGCGGCACGCGCGGGTCCTCGAAGATGGTTCCCGGCTCGCCCGGGCGCCGGCGGAGGAGAACGAAGACCGCCGTGAGGACGATCCAGCACCCGACCAGCGCGGCGGCGAACCGGGCGAGGAGCGCGCGGCTCACCGGCCGTCGGGCTCCGCCCGGCGCTGCCACTCGGGCAGGTTGAAATAGGCGGAGATGGCGTTCGGCCGCACGTCTTCGAGATCGGCGCGCACCGCGCACAGGCGCTGCGGCTCCCAGAGAAAGGTGTAGGGCTGATCGGCGTGGAGGATCTGCTGGGTGCGCAGGAGGTCGGGCAGCGCCTCCTGCGGCGTCGACGCGCGGCGCGCGGCCTCCAGCAGCCGGTCGACCTCGTCGTTGTGGTAGCTGCCGAAGTTGTAGCCGCCGGCGCTCTCGCTCGAGTGGAAGTAGGGCTTCAAGTCGAGCGTGGTGTCGATCGCCCAGCCCGAAAGCGTGGCGTCGAATGCGTGCTCGCGGTTGGCCTCGGTCAAGGCGTGAATCTCGAGCGTGCGCGGCGTCGCCGCGATGCCGACCTTGCGCAACTGTTCCTGGATCATGACCAGGGCCGCGGCGCGGATCCGGTTCGAAGAGTTGGTCGTGAGCTCGAAAGCGAAGGGCCGGCCCTGGCGCTCGACGATGCCGTCGCCGTCGCGGTCGCCGAAGCCCTTCTCGGCGAGGATGCGGCGCGCGGCGGCGGGGTCGTAGGGCAGCGGCACGAGCGCCGGGTCGTGGGCCCAGAAGTTCGACGGAATCGGCGACGAGGCCACCCGGGCGTAGCCCTTGAAGAGCGTGTCGACCAGCGCCTGCCGGTCGATGGCGAGGGTCAGGGCGCGGCGGATCTCCGGGTCGTCGAACGGCGGCCGCAGCGTGTTCCAGCAGACGTAGTCGTACTGCCGGTTGTCGAACGCCACGATGCGGAGGTCGCTGCGGGCGGCGACGCGCGCCGCATCCGCCGGCGTGACGCCGCAGGCGAAGTCGAGCGTTCCGGCGAGCAGCTGCTCGACGTGGGTCGCGGCATCGGGGGCGACGCGGAAGACGACTTTGTCGAGCTTCGGCAGGCCCGCTTCGAAATAGCGTTCGTTGCGCGCCAGGACCAGCTCCTCGCCGGGCCGCCAGGTCGCGAGTCGGAACGGCCCGCTGGTCACCAGGTGGTCGCGGAACCAGTCGGCGCGCTGACGCCATTCGGCGAACGGTATCTGCTCCCAGGCATGCTTCGGCAGGATCTTGCCTTCGATGGCGTCGAGCAGCTGCGAGGAGTAGGCCTCGCGGAAGTGATAGCGCACCGTGTGCGAATCGACCACCTCGACGTCGGTGATGGCGTCCTTCAGATCGGCGTAGCTCCAGGCGATGGCGGGAGAGACCTGCGCCTGCCAGGTCCAGCGCACGTCCTCGGCGGTAATCGGCACGCCGTCGCTCCACACGGCGTCCTCGCGCAGGTGAAAGGTCAAGGCGAGGTGATCCGCCGACCAGTCGTAGCTTCGCGCGAGCTCGGGGGCGAACGTCGGCGGGTGGTCGGTGAAGTCGGCCTGCTCGGAGAGCAGCTGAACGAACAGCTGGTCGAGTATGTCGGTGGTGAACTGGACGTCGGCCGCCAGCAGCTCGTTGACGCCGGAGAGGTCGGCGATCGTCGCGCCGACCGCAATCGCCGATCGCGGTGTCGCCGCGGGCTGCTGCTCGCCCCCTCCGCTACAGCCGACCGTTCCGGCGAACCCGCCCGCAATGGCGCCGATAGCAGTCGCGACGACGGCGGCGCGCAGGCGCGCGGGCAGAGATCGGCCCGCCGGGGCTGGCGCTCCGAGCGGACCCTGCGACGCGCGAACCGGGGTCATGGAAGCAGGATGGTAGAGAAGTCGTCCACAAAAGAAAAGCGGGAGCCTTGCGGGCTCCCGCTCGGTGCTGGCTATCTCTGCGTCGAGGTCAGAGGATGGTCACCTTGCGCGGCTTGGTCTCTTCCGCCTTCGGCACCAGGATGGTGAGGACACCCTTGTCGAACTTCGCCTCGACCTTGTCGGTCTTGAGGTTGTTCGGCAGGGTGAAGGAGCGGGAGAAGGTGCCGTAGCTGCGCTCGATCCGGTGACAGGTTTCGTCCTTGGTCTCCTTCTCGAAGCTGCGCTCGCCGGAGATCGTCAGCACCTGGTTCTCGATCGTAATGCTCACGTCCTTCTTGTCGAGGCCCGGCAGTTCGGCGACGAGGGTGAGCTGCTCGGGCGTCTCGCGGATGTCGACCGCCGGCAGGAAGCCGCGATTCGCCACATCTTCGGTAGGCATCGGGGTCCAGGGGGCGTTCAGCATCTGATTGAAGAGCCGATCCATCCGGCCGCGGAAGAGATCGGCCTCCGGGGTGAAGCGAATCAGTCCAGTGGTCATTTTGCTTCTCCTTTCGCAGAATATCCCCGGCTCGCGTAGGCCGGGGGTTGCTGGTTCGTAGTGTGTAACACTGAGATTTGTCGGATTATTTCCTGATTTCATAAAATCTGATGCAAGGAGACGCAGA
>JBGARM010000285.1:0-4532 GCA_044230215.1 Thermoanaerobaculia bacterium
GTGCGCAAAGTCGCCGCCGTCCACGGGGGCGAGCTGGCGGAACAGCGCAATGTCCGCCGCGGTGGGCTTGGCGCTGCGCAGCGGCCAGGCCCGATCACTCCGCGCTGCCGCTGCCACCCGGCGCCCGGGCGCGCCGCGCCGCCCCCGCCGTCACCACCCTGCAGAGCCTCGCCGGCTGCGGCTGGCGGACCTTCCTCGGCAGGCTGCTGCGCCTCGCCGCCCCGCTGGCGGGCGAGGACGAGATTCCCGAGCTCCCCGCCCGCCTGACCGGCACGGTGGTCCACCTCGTGCTCGAGCGCATGGCGCCAGAGGCGCTGCGCGAGGTGCGCACCGTCGCCGATGCCGAGCTCCACGAGGGCGTCGAGGTGCCCTGGCCCGACGACGCCCGGCTCGCGGCCCTGATTGCGACGGCCTGCCGCGAAGCGCTCGCCGAAGAAGGGCTCGACAGCGAGCTCTTCGCCCTGCCGCTCGAGCTCGCCGCGACGGAGGTTCTCGCGGTCGTGCGCCGCCTCGACTGGCCGGGCGGCAGCCGGCGCCTGCAGGGGCTCGAAGTCGAGGGAGCCGCGGCGCTCCAGCTCGAGCTCGGAGCGCGCAGCGTCTCTTTTCGCGCCGACCGGGTGGAGCGTGCGGGCGACATGCTCCTGCTCACCGACTACAAGACCGGCAAGTCCAGCTTCTCGACCTATTCCCAGGCGGAGACCCGCCGTCGGAAACTCGAGGAGGCGCTGGCCGAGGGCGACTGGCTCCAGCTGCCCGCCTACGCGCGGGCCCGCGCCGGACGGACGGTCGAAGGACGCCTGCTTTTCCTCAAGAGCGATCTCGAGGACGACCGCCGCGAGGCCCTGTTCGCCGCACCGGCGGACGGAACCGTGCTCGATCTCCGCGAACGCGCCGTCTGGCAGACCCTGTTCACCGCCTGGGACCGGGGCACCTTTCTGCCGCGCCTGCTCGACAAGACCCTCGAGGGGCCCTACAAGGAGTGCGCCTACTGCGAAGTCCGGGTCGCCTGCCTGCAGGGCGAGAGCGGCGCCCGTCTGCGGCTCGAGCGCTGGGTCCGCCGACGGCTCGAAACGCCGACTGGCGTGGCGCCTCCGGGCGCCGACTGCAGGCCGGCAGGGAGAACCGGGGCGGAAGCGGCCGACGAAGCCGCCTGGCAGCTCTTCCAGCTGCGCGGCCCCCGCCCGCCGACAGCGGCGCCGGAGGGCGCTTGAGCGGCAAATCAGGCCCATCCTCGCCGCTCGCCGATCAGCCGGCGCGCGACCATGCGGTCGCGGAGTTCGCGCGACCCGTCGTGCTCGAGGCCGGCGCCGGCACCGGGAAGACCCGCGCGCTGGTGGGCCGGCTCGCGACCTGGCTGCTCGGGCCGGGTTGGGAGGCCGCCGCGACGGAGCTCGAGGAACGCCGCAGCCTCGCCGGCGCTCCGGCCGTCGAGCTCGGCGAGATCGCCGCGCGCGTCGCCGAAGGGACGGTTGCGATCACCTTCACCGAGGCCGCAGCCGCCGAGATGGCCCGCCGTCTCGGCGAGTTGCTCGCCCAACTCGCCGGCGGCCTCCCGCCGAAGGACCTCGCGCCGCTGCCCCGGCTGCTCGTCGGCATCGACCTCGCCGAACGCGCCCACCACCTCGCCGCCGTCCTCTCGCGGCTCCGTCTGCAGACCATCCACGGCTTCTGCCATCGTCTCCTCGCCGACCATCCGTTCGAAGCCGGACTCCACCCCACACTCGCCGTCGACGCCGACGGGGCCGCCCTCGCGGCCACGGCGACCGAAGTCCTCATCGAGGCGCTGCGTGCCCGCCAGCCGCAGGTCGCCGCCGTGGTGCGCGAAGGCATCTCCCCCTCCGATCTCCACGCCGCCCTGCTGCAGCTCATCGCAAGCGGCGCGCGCAAGGAGGACTTCGCGCGCGATCCGTTCGACGATGCGACCTGCGCCGGTCTCCTCGCGGCGGTCGCGCAAGCCCTCGGCAGCTACCTTCGCGAGCTCGAGAGACTCGCCGCCGCGTCGGGGAACCGGGTTCCGACCCTCGCGCCGGCGCTGGCCGCGCTGGCTCTCGTCGAGGGCGACATCGCCGACAAGCTCGGGGACGGCCAGGGCCGCGCGGCGCTCGACAGCGCCAGCGAGCGGCTCCTCGAGACGAGCTCCGACTGGCGCAAGCTCCTCTCCCGCTATGCCAAGGAGGGCCTCAACAAGACGGAGCAGAAGCTGCTCGGAGGCGACGGCGAGCGCTACCTCGCGCTGGCGGCAGCGGCCAGCGACGGCCTGAACGACCTCCTCGAGCTCGACCTGCGCCGCTTCGATCTCGCGCGGCAGGCGCTCGGTCCGCTCGTCGAGCAGGTCCGCTACCGTCTGGACCGTGCCGGCGTGCTGACGTTCGACGATCTGCTCGACCGGTCGACCGGCCTGCTGCAGCGCAACTCCGCGGTGCGGCGCCGGCTGCGGCGTGAGATCCGGCAGCTCCTGGTGGACGAGTTCCAGGACACCGACCGCCGCCAATGCGAGCTGCTCGCCGCGCTCGCTCTCGGCGAGGACGAGGGCCCGCGCCCCGGGCTCTTCGTCGTCGGCGACCCCAAGCAGTCGATCTACGCCTGGCGGCGCGCCGATCTCGCTGCCTACGAGGACTTCCTCGAGCGCATGGCCGCCGCCGGAGGCCAGAGCGCCCGCCTGGCGGTCAATTTCCGGTCGGTCCCGGCGGTGCTGGCCGAGGTCGAGCGCGCCGTCGGACCGGTCATGCTCGCCGAGGCGGGCGTCCAGCCGCGCTTCGAGCCGCTCACCCCCGGCCCCGCTCTCGCCGCGAGCCCCGGGTTCCGGCGCCGCGATCGCCACCCGGTCGAACACTGGCTGTCCTGGGACCCGAACGTCCTCCCGCACCCCGAGGCGACAAAGGCGGATCCGGCCAACGCGGTCGAGGCCGCGGCGATCGCTGCCGACATCCGCGACCTGCACGACGCCGAGGGGGTCGGCTGGGGGAGCTTCGCCATCCTGCTCAAGGCACGCGGCGCGCTCGAGGTCTATCTCGAAGCGCTGCGTCGCGCCGGCGTTCCCTATGCGGTGCAGAAGGACCGCTCCTATTATCGCCGGCGCGAGATCATCGACCTCGCCTGCGCGGTGCGCGCGATTCTCGATCCCGCCGACCTCCTCGCCCTGGTCGCCTTCCTGCGCAGCCCGCTGGTCGGCGTCCCCGATGCCGCCTGGATCCCCCTCTGGCGCTCCGGCTTCGCCGCGGCCATGGCCGACCTTGCCGGACCGGAGGGCGTCGCCGCCGTCGAGCGCGCGGTCGCCGCGGCCGCCGGCGCGCTGCCGCCGGCCGTTCCCGGCCTCGGCGCACTGGTCGACTGGCCTGGTGCGCTCACCGAGGCGGTGGGCGCCGTCGCGCGGCTGCGGGCCGACTTCCGGCGCCTCCCCGCCGCCGACTGGGTCGAACGCCTGCGCGCCTGGCTGCTGCCCGAGCCGCTCGCTGCGGCCCGCTTCCTCGGCCGCTTCGGCCTCGCCAACGTCGAACGGCTGCTCACCCGCCTCGAGCGCGAGCTCGACGAAGAGAGCGATCCGCACCGCGCGCTCAGCCGCCTGCGGCAGGCGGTCGAAGAGGAGAAGGACGCCGAGGACGCGCGCCCGCCGGATGCCGGCAGCGACGCCGTCGCCGTGATGACGATCCACGCCGCCAAAGGACTCGAGTTCGACCAGGTCTATCTGGCGCAGATCCAGCGCGGCAACCGGGGGAATGGGGCCGGCGCCGACGCGAGCGGCATTCTCGACGGCGTCGCCGGCCACGGACGCGAGATTCGCCTGCTGGGTGCGCCTTCGCCCGGATATCTCGCCGCCGATCGCCGCCGCGCCCGGCTGCGCGACGCCGAAGCCGTAAGGCTGCTCTATGTCGCGATGACTCGCGCCCGCGAGCGGCTCGTCGTCTGCGGCAACTGGAAGGAGACGCCGCAGCCCTCCGACCCAGCCAAGGCGAAGACCTTCCTCGACCTGTTGGCGCTGCGCCACCCGGGCAACCTGGCGGAGATGGGCGCGGGCGCGGAGGTGCTCGATGCCTCCGGTGTGCCGTGGCGCTTCGCTGCGCGCTGGGCGACCGCAGCCGGGCGGGCGGCGGCCTCGGATCGCCCTCGTGACGCGGCCCCGGCGGCGCCCCCGGCCCAGGCGACAGCCGCCGTCGCCGCCGACCAGCGCGACGCAGCGCGCGGACGCGCCGGAAGCTTCCGGCTCGGACGCGCCGCCGCTCTCGCGCTCCTCAGCGAGGCCCAGTACGAAGCCACGGGGGCCGTCGCAGCGAGCGACGAGGGCGCGCCGCGCTCGCTGGCCCCGGTAGCGCGCGCCGAGATCGACACCGGCGCCGCTGAACTGCTGGTGCTCGATGCAACGGTCACCGAGCATGTCCTGACGTTCGCCGCACCGACGCTTGCCGACCCGGTGGCCGACGTCGAGCGCCGTCAGAACCTCGAGCGCGCGCTCGCGCGCTTCGGCGTTCGGCCGTCCGGCGAGCATCGGCAGGAGCGCCACGTTGTCGGTCGCGTCGAGGAACGGAATCAGGTAG
>JBGARM010000286.1:0-4522 GCA_044230215.1 Thermoanaerobaculia bacterium
GCTCGGCCTCTCCTACGAAATCATCTTCGTCGACGACGGCTCGCGAGACGCGACCTGCGAACGAGTGCGCGACGCCCGGGCGCTCGACCCGCGGGTGAAGCTGGTCCGCCTGCGGCGCAACTTCGGCAAGGCCGCGGCACTGACGGCCGGCTTCGACATCGCCTCCGGCCGCCTCATCATTACCCTCGACGGCGACCTCCAGGACGACCCCGACGAGATACCGCGCATGCTCGAAACCCTGGAGAAGGGGAGCTTCGACCTCGTCTCGGGATGGAAGCACGAACGCAAGGACCCGCTGACCAAGACCCTGCCCTCGCTGCTGTTCAACTGGGCGACGCGCAAGCTCGCGCAAGTCGATCTGCACGACTTCAATTGCGGCTTCAAAGTCTACCGGCGGGAAGTGCTCGAGGAGGTGCCGATCTACGGCGAGCTGCATCGCTACATTCCGGTGCTCGCGAGCCGCCGGGGCTTCGCGGTGGGGGAGCTCGCGGTGCGCCATCACCCGCGCCTGCACGGCGTCAGCAAGTACGGCTGGGATCGGTTCTACAAGGGGCTGCTCGACCTGCTGACGGTGCTCTTCATCACCAAGTATACCCGCCGCCCGCTGCACCTGTTCGGCGCGATGGGCTTGGCCGGCCTGGGCTCCGGCCTGCTGATCAACCTCTACCTCGCCGTGCGCTGGTTCCTCGGTGAGTCGCTCTCGAACCGCCCGCTCCTGCTGCTGGGCTCGCTCCTGATGCTGATCGGCCTGCAGGTGCTGATGACCGGCCTGCTGGCGGAGATGATGACCCACAAGACCTTCCGCCGCAGCGACAGCTATTCGGTCAAGGAGATGCTCGATTAGCCCGCATTTCTCAGGCTCGCTGGGCATCCTCTTCCTCACCCAGACTTACCCCCGGCGGGCACACGACAGCGCCGGGCCGTTCATCCGCGACCTGGCGCGCGCCCTGGTGCGCGGCGGCGACCGCGTGCGCGTGCTGGCGCCGCACGCCGCCGGCCTCGCTGCCGAGTCGCGCGAAGAGGGCGTCGAGGTCCGCACCTTCCGCTACGCCCCGGAGCGCTGGGAGCTTCTCGGCTACGGCCGCTCGCTGCAAGCCGACGAGCGCATGGCCGGAGCGGCGGCGGCGGTCGCGCCGCTCTATCTCCTGGGAGCCCGCCGGGCGCTGAAGATCGCTTTGGCCGAGGGCGGCTGGGACGTCGTGCAGGCGCACTGGGTGGTGCCCAATCTCTTCCCGGCGGCTTATTGCGGCAGCCGCCTGCCGCTCCTCGTCGGGCTTCATGGCAGCGACGTTTTCATGGCGGAGAAGGGGCCGGTCCGTCCGTTCGTGCGCCGGGCCCTCCGCCGCGTCGACGGCCTGACGAGCTGCTCGCCCGAGCTCGCGGCGCGAGTGCAGCGGATCGGCTTCCCCGTCGAGCGTTCGCACGTCATCCCCTACGGCGTCGACAGCGAGCTCTTCGCTCCCGATGCCACTCGGCGGGGACTCTGGCGGGAACGGCTCGGAATTCCAGCGTCGGCGCCGCTGCTCCTCGGCGTCGGCCGGATGGCGACGAAGAAGGGCTTTCATCTTCTGATCGAGGCTCTGCCGGCGCTCTTCGCCAGCCTTCCCAATGCCCATCTCGTGCTCGCTGGCGGTGGCGACCGCCTGGCCGAGTTCCGCCAGGGCGCGGCGGCGTTTGCCGGCCGGGTGCACTTCCCCGGCGCCGTGCTGCACGACACCCTGCCGGATCTCTATCGCGCCGCCGATCTCTTCGTTCTGCCCGCGGTGCACGACGCCAAGGGGAACGTCGACGGTCTGCCCAACGTGATCCTGGAAGCGATGGCGAGCGGTCTGCCGGTGGTGGGCTCGCGGGTCTCCGGTCTGCCGACTGCGATCGGCGACGGCATCAACGGCTGGCTGGTGGACGAGGGGAGTGTCGCCGACCTCGTCCGGGTGCTTCCCCAGGCCTTCGCCGATCGGTCGCGCCTGCAGAGCTTCGGCGCGGTCTCGCGGACGCGGGCGCAGCGCGAGTTCTCCTGGGACAGCGTCGCTGCGCGCTATCGCGCGGCCTATGTCGCGGCGGGCGAACGTCGCCAGGCCATCGCGGCCTCCTGAAGGGAGTCGAAGCGGCGCACTCCGCGCTCGCGCCTAGGGGTGGAGAATGACTTCGACCGGTTTTCCGGCGCGCAGCACGGAGAGCTGCACCGAGATGCCGGGTGAGCTCTCGACCATCGCCTGCACGCCGGCGGCCTGGGTGACCGGACGGCCGCCGATGCGCAGAACGAGATCGTCGACCAAGAGACCGGCGCGATCCGCGACGCCGCCCGCCGCGACCGCTTCGACCAGCAGGCCGCGAATCCCCAGCGGCGCGTAGTCGACGGCTTTGAGCGTCGCGCCGAGCACCGGCTTGCTCGGCCGCGGCGGAGGAGCGGGAGCCGGTGGTCGCTTGGCGGAGCCTTTGGCGTTCGCCTCGCCGGCCCGCTGCGCCTCGAGGCGGGCGAGCGCCGAAGCCGACTCGGTCGCCGCCGGGTCGAGCGCGACGGCCCGGCGAAACGAAGCCTCGGCCTCCGGGTAGCGCCTCTGGGCAAGGTAGACCGTGCCGAGATTGTGCGCGATGTCGGCACGATCGGGCGCGACCGCGGCCGCCTTCTCCAGGGATTGCGCCGCCTCCGGCAGTCGCCCCGCAGCCTGCTGCGCCAGCCCGAGCAGCGCCCAGGCGCTGCCCTCTTCCGGACGTAAACGCGTCGCCGACAGGGCGGCGGTCGTCGCCCGGCCGAAGTTCTTCGCCGAGAGCGACGTCTGGGCGAGCTCCATCGCGGCGCGGAAGCCCACTTCCTGCGCGTTCGCCGGATCGAGGTCGATGGCCTTCGCGAGGCTCGTGGCCATCCCCTCGAGGTTGCCGAGGCCGCGCTGCGCGAGACCGAACTCGAGCCAGAGAGCCGCCGACTCCGGGTGCACCTGGGTCGCTTCGAGCAGCACCGCCACGGCGTCCATGAAACGCCCGGCGGCGCTGAAGGCCCGGCCGAGCTCGAGGGCGATCTCCAGATCGCTGCGGTCGAGCTCGTGCGCCGTGCGCAGCGCTTCGAGACCGGGAACGGCGAGTCCGAGCTTCTGCCGGGCGAGGCCGAGATTGAACCAGATGCGCGGATCCCTGGTGTCGAGCCGCGAGGCCTCCTCGAGAGCGTGGACGGAGTCCTCGTACTGCCCGCGTCCGAAGTAGATGAAGCCGACATTCAGCAGGGCCTGGGACTTGAGCGCGCGCGGCAGCTTGTCCGGCGCGCTGCGCTCGAGCGCGAGCACGCGCTCGAAGCCGGCCAGCGCCGGGTCGGTGCGCCCGGTGGCGAGATCGACCTGAGCCAGGGCGAAGATCGCGCGCAGCGAGGTCGGAACGAGCGCCAGACTGTCCTCGATCTGGCGCCGCGCCGTCGCTGTGTCGCCGCCGGTGAGGGCCTCGATTCCCTGCTTCAGCAGATTCGCGGCGCGCCGCTCCCGTTCGTCGGTGGCATCGCGCTGAGCGTTCAGGAAGAGCGCCATGAATTCGGGGCTGTAGATCTCGGCCCTGGGCTGGTAGCCGGGATTGTCGACCAGCGCGCCGGTGAGCTCGCGGCTCGCGGCAGCGAGATCGCCGAGTTGAAATTCGAGCCAGGCGGCGGTAACCCACAGTCGCGAGCTCTCCGCCGGCGTCGTCGCCTGCGCGGCGAGCTCACGATAGAGACCGAGGGCGCGCGCCAGGTCGCCGTCCATGAAAGCCTGTTCCGCCTCACTCTCGCGCACCGTGCGCGGATCGGCGACCGCCGCCAACGCCGCAGCCGCAGTCGGCTGGTCGGTTGGCACGGCGGGCGGCGCGGCGTCGTCGAGCAGGTCTTCGCTGGTCACCTCGCCGGGCGGCGCTGTCTGGGCCGCTGCCGGAGGAGACGGGAGAAGCAGGAAGAGAACGAGAACCGCGAGGAACGACGTCGAGCGCATCGGTTGGAGGATCCGGCGCGACTCTAACAGAGGCCCGATCGCTAGTTGGGGAGGATCGGCTTCTCGGCGAGACGCTGCGGACTCCGGCCGTCGAGGTCGAAGGTGAGGATGGACTCGTTTTCGCTGCGGATCTCGACGCTCTCCTTGCGCAGGGCGGGCGCCGCCGGGTCCGGGCTGGCGACGATCTCGACGATGTGCGGTCCGGGCGCGAGCCAGCGGCCGCGCAGCGGGGTCGCCACAGCGGCGGCGCCGTCGAGGCGCACGAATGCCTGGCGGGCGTTGATATGCGGCTGCACGGTCAGCTTCCCCGGACGCTCGATCGGCGAGACGAGTTGCCGCTTCTCGCCCTCCTTGAGGCGCACGGCGGTTTCCGCGGCGTGCGAGTAGGCGGGGGTGTCGATGGCGAACTTGAGCCTGTAGCTCCCCGGGGCGAGCTCGAGGCGACGTTCGCGATCGAGCGTCCAGACCTTGGCGCCGAGGCGCACCGTCATCGCCGAATCCCAGGCCGCGGCCACCGTCAGGATGGCCGGCGCCGGCGCCGGAGGTGGCGCGATCTCGGCGGCAGCGGGGGCGGCAGC
>JBGARM010000287.1:0-4514 GCA_044230215.1 Thermoanaerobaculia bacterium
CTTCACCTCGAAGAAGGAGCTCGAGGCCTACGAGAAATCGTTCGAAGAGGCGCGCGCCCGGGATCATCGCCGGCTCGGAGTCGAGCTCGACCTGTTCAGCTTCTCGCCGCTCGCGCCCGCCTCGCCGTGGTTCCCTCCCAAGGGCGCGCCCGTCTACAACGGCCTCGTCGCTTACGTGCGCGAGCTCTACGCGACCCGCGGTTACGGCGAAGTGGTAACGCCGCAGATCCTCGACGTCGAGCTCTGGCACAAGTCAGGCCACTACGCCAACTACCGCGAGAACATGTTCTTCACCGAGGTCGACGAGCGCCAGTTCGCGGTCAAGCCGATGAACTGCCCAACCCATTGCATGATCTTCGCCACCCGCAAGCGCTCGTACCGCGATCTGCCGATCCGCTACGCCGACTTCGGCCGGCTGCATCGCTACGAGAGGAGCGGCGTGACCTCGGGTCTGACGCGGGTGCGCTCGTTCGCCCAGGACGACGGCCACATCTTCTGCACCGACGAGCAGGTCGGCGAAGAGGTCCGGGCGCTGATCGAAATGTACTTCTCGGTCTACCGCACCTTCGGCTTCGACGAGGTCAAGGTCTATTTCTCGACCCGGCCGGAGAAGTCGATCGGCAGCGACGAGCTGTGGAACCAGGCGGAGGCGGCTCTCAAGGGAGCGCTCGAGGCGAACCTCGGAGCGGACGGGTACTCCGTCAACCCCGGCGACGGCGCCTTCTATGGCCCGAAGATCGACTTTCAGTTGAAGGACGCGCTCGGCCGCTGGTGGCAGCTCGGCACCATCCAGCTCGACTACCAGCTGCCGCAACGCTTCGAGCTCGAGTACGTCGCCGGTGACGGCACCTTCCCGCGGCCGGTCATGATCCACCGCGCCATGCTGGGCTCGCTCGAGCGCTTCCTGGGGATTCTCATCGAGCACACCGCCGGCGCCTTCCCGATGTGGCTCGCGCCGGTGCAGGTCAAGGTGCTGCCAGTCTCCGAGAAGACCCTCGACTACGCCCGCAGGGTCGCGGCGGAGCTCACGGCGGCGGGCCTGCGGGTAGAGCTCGACGAATCGAACGAGAAGCTGGGCTACAAGGTTCGCCTGGCGCAGCTCGAGAAGGTGCCCTACATGCTCGTCGCCGGGGCCAAGGAGGCCGAGCAGGGGAGCCTCTCGGTGCGCCTGCGGACCGGCGAGGATCTGGGAGCGATGCCGGTGGCGGCGCTCCTGCCGCGGCTGGTCGCCCAGGCCCGCCTCCGGGCGGCGTCTTTGCCCGAGGCCCCCTGATCGGATAAACTCCGGCAGTTCTGCTGGTTTGGGCGACGCTCCGCGGGCGGATTTTCCGTTCGCGGATGAGATTGCGTCGACCCCGCGCTCTTGAGGGGGTGAGCAGCGCATCGACAAGACCGCACGCACCAACGAAGGAATCCGGGTTCGCGAAGTCCGGCTGATTGACGCCGATGGGACGCAGGTCGGGATCATCGCGACCGAAACGGCGCTGCGCATGGCCAAGGAGCAGTTCTTCGACCTGGTCGAAGTGGCTCCGGAGGCCCGCCCGCCCGTCTGTCGGATCATGGACTTCGGGAAGTTTCTCTACCAGCAGAAGAAGAAGACGCACGACTCGAAGAAGAAGCAGAAGACGATTCAGGTCAAAGAGGTCAAGTTCCGACCCAACATCGACGACCACGACTACGACGTGAAGCTGCGCAACGCCGTGCGGTTCCTCGACGAGGGCGACAAGGTCAAGGCGACCGTGCAGTTCCGCGGCCGTGAGATGTCGAAGCCGGAGCTGGGGCTGAAGCTGCTGCGGAAGTTCACCGCCGATCTGGGCGAGCAGGGTTCCGCCGAAGGCAGCGCTGAGATGGCCGGCAACCGGATGCACATGATCTTCGGACCGGGCAAGAAGAGTGCGAAGAAGCCGACGGAGACTGCGCCGGTACCCGCCGCAGCCGTCGCGAAGAAGGCGACGGAAGCGGCGCCCAAAGCGGCAGCGGCCGTCGCCAAACCACAGTAGAAACGAGGTCGGACGTGGCTACCCAGAAGAAGAAGACTCACCGCGGCGCCGCCAAGCGCTTCAAGCTCACCGCCAACGGGAAACTGATGCGCGGGCAGTCCGGAAAGCGCCACATTCTCACCAAGAAGTCCCGCACCCGGAAGCGTCGTTTGGGACGCGAAGTGGTGCAGGGCGGGGCGCTCGGCAAGACCATCGCCGCAATGATTTCCTAGTCGGTCTCACTCTCCGTCGCGCCGGGAAAGACCCGTCCCGGCCGGCGGAAGCCACGAACCCGCGTCAGCGAAGTGTTCGCGGCCTTACCCGTCCGATTCCACGAATCCGGGCGAGAAACGGGGTTGGAAACGATGCCTCGCGTCAAACGCGGTGCCAAGCGCGCGCACAAGCGCAAGAAGGTCCTGAAGCTCTCCAGCGGTTTCTACGGCACGAAGTCCAATGCCTACCGCATGGCCATGCAGGCGGTCGACCGGGCGGGCAAGTTCGCCACCCGCGACCGGCGCCAGAAGAAGCGGCAGTTCCGCTCGCTCTGGATCGTCCGGATCAACGCCGCCGTGCACCAGTACGGCCTGTCCTACAACCATTTCATCTCGGGGCTGAAGGCGGCCGGATGCGAGCTCGACCGCAAGGTCCTGGCGCAGCTCGCGGCGGCTGCAGATCCGAAGGCCTTCGCCGGTCTGGTCGATCTCGCCAAGCAGGCGCTCGCCCAGGCCCCCCAGGCAACTCCGGCTCCCGCCAAGGCCTGACGCCATGAGCGGGCCGGGGGCGACGAGCGAGCCGGTCCCGACCCCGGAAGAGTTGGCAGGGCTGGCGGCGGAGGCCGAAGCGGCGATCTCGCAGGCCGGGGATCGAGCCGCCTGGGAGGCTCTGCGCGTCGCCTGGATCGGCGCCCGCAGCGGGCGCCTGCGGGAGCTCCAGGCGATGGTGCCGCGGGCGCCCGACAAGCGCGCCTTCGGCGCCGCGTTCAACGGCCTGCGTCTGCGCATCGAAGCGGCGCTGGCAGAGCGCGACTCTGACCTTCGTCGGCGGGAAGAAGAGGCCCGCCTCGCCGCCTCGCGGGTCGACGTCACCCTTCCCGGGCGGCGGCCGGCGGGCGGGTCGCTGCATCCCGTGACGCTGGTTTCGCGCGAGATCGAGGCGGTCTTCCGGGCGCTGGGCTACAGCGTCGCCGAGGGTCCGGAGCTCGAGGACGATCGCTACAACTTCGCGCTGCTCAACTTTCCCGACGACCATCCGGCGCGCGATGCGCAGGACACCCTGTTCGTCGAGGACGGCCGACTCTTGCGCACCCACACCTCGCCGGTGCAGATCCGGACGATGCTGGCGCGCAAGCCGCCGATCCGGGTCATCTGTCCGGGACGCGTCTACCGCAACGACAACGATCTGCGGCACTCGCCGATGTTCCATCAGGTCGAGGGGCTGTGCGTCGCTCAAGGGATCACCATGGGCGACTTGAAGGGCACCCTCGAGGCGTTCATCACCCGGCTGTTCACGCCCGACACGAAGGTGCGTCTGCGCCCGAGCTACTTTCCCTTCACCGAGCCGTCGTGCGAGGTCGACATCACCTGCCAGATCTGCAAGGGCCAGGGGTGCGGTACCTGCTCTTCCACCGGCTGGATGGAGATCCTCGGCGCCGGCATGGTCGACCCGCGCGTGCTCGCCAACTGCGGCATCGATCCCGACCGCTATTCCGGCTTCGCCTTCGGCCTCGGCCTCGACCGCGTGGCGATGAACAAGTACGGCATCCCCAACATCCGCTCGCTCTTCGAGAGCGACGAGCGCCTCCTCCGCCAGGTGCGGGGATGAAGTTCTCCTACGCCTGGCTCGCCGAGTATGTGAAGCTGCCGGAGGTATCGCCGGCCGGCGTGGAGCAGTTGGCGAACGACCTGACCTCGGTCGGGTTGAGCCTCGAAGGACACGAGCTCCTCGCCGGCGACGCGGTGCTCGACGTCGAGGTCACCAGCAACCGCCCCGACTGCATGAATCATTTCGGCCTGGCGCGCGAGATCGCGGTGAAGCGCGGCACGACGCTGCGCCCGCCGGTTTTCTCATTTGCCGAGAGCCTTTCGCCGGGCGGACCGCGGGCTTCGGTGAAGATCGACGATCCCGAAGGCTGCCCGCGCTTCACCCTGAGGATCATCCGCGGAGTGAAGATCGGCCCGTCGCCGGAGTGGCTGGTGCGCAGGCTCGAAGCGATCGGCTCGCGCTCGATCAACAACGTCGTCGACGCCACCAACTTCTGTCTCTGGGAGTGCGGCCAGCCGCTGCACGCCTACGACCTCGCGACGGTTCCCGGCGGCGAGCTCGTCGTGCGCCGCGCCCGGTCCGGCGAGAAGCTCACCACACTCGACGGCAAGCAACGAGAGCTGGATCCGCAAGTGCTGGTGATCGCCGACCGCGCGCGCGTCGTGGGACTCGCCGGCGTCATGGGCGGCCTCGACACCGAAGTTTCGGCGGCGACGACCGACGTGCTGCTCGAAGCCGCGCACTTCGACCGCCGGCGAATCCGCATCGGCGCGA
>JBGARM010000288.1:0-4510 GCA_044230215.1 Thermoanaerobaculia bacterium
GATGGGCTACCGCGATGTCTACGAGGTCGATGGGAAGACGGTTCAGGACCGCAACGAGCGCCTCCTCAAGCTCTTCCTGTCCGGCTCCGAGGAGAGCGCTCTGGCGCTCGGCAAGATCGCCAGCGAGAGCGCCCGCTTCAATCTCGGCGAGATGCAGCGCACCACCAATCTGCCGACGTTGCCGCTGCTCTACCTCGTTCCGGCGATGCATCCGCGGCTGTATTTCTCGCGCGGCGGTGAATCCGAAATCGACGGCACGAAGACCACGATCGTCGAGTTTCGCGAGGATGCGAGTCCGACGCTCGCCGCCTCGGCGCGCGGCATCGACATGCCGGCGCGCGGCCGCGTCTGGGTGGAGCCCGAAAGCGGCCGGATCCGGCGCGTCGAGCTGCGCTACGTCGCCTACCCGCGGCAATCGTCGCCCGGCATGCCCGATCCGGTAGCGCGCCGGGTGATGAACGTCTGGTTCGGCGAGGATCCGCGCATCGGCGTGCTCGCGCCGACGCGGATGTGGGAGTGGTACGAGAAGATTCCGCTCGACGACGAGCCGTCGGCGACCGCCTATCAGCGCGATTGGCCGGCCGATCTCGAGGGGCTGGCGACTTACTCCAACCTGCGCCTGTTCACGGTCGAGACCAGCGAGGATATCGGCGAGCCGGCGAACTGAGGCGCCGGCGCGCGACCCCCGCGCCGGATCACTTCTTCTCGGCCGGCGCCTGCAGCGAGCGGATGTAGGCGACGAGCTCGCCGATCTTGCGGTCCACCTGTGCCCGGCGCTCGGGCGAGTCGCCCTCGGGCCAGAGGAAGAGATCGCCCCAGACCGGCATTTCGCGCGAGCCGTGCGCGGCGACCTCGGCGCGCCCGTCGATGACCTGCGTCAGGCGCTCCACCGGGAAGGTGCCGTTGTTCTTTTCCGCCAGGCGCGTCAGGTCGGTGGGCTTGGAGCTCAGCGTCGCCGCGATCTCCCCTTTGCCGTCCAGGCTCGAGCCGTGGCAGCTGGCGCAATAGGTGGTGTAGGTCGCCTTGCCGACCGCCGTCGAGTAGACCGGAGCCGTGTCGGCAGCGCGCGCCGCGCCAGCGGCCAGCGCCAGTCCGAGAGCTCCCGCAGCGAGTCCCGCAAGGGCCGCGGTTCGTAGGCTTTTCGTGCTGTTCATTTCGTCCTCCTGGTTCGCGACTGCACTCTCCCCCAGACCACAAGGTAACAGGCCGACCGCGCTGCGGCACCACCCACTGAGGCGGTGCCGGCGGCTGCACCCGCGGGCCTCGAGGCCGCCGGCGAGCGCGCCTCAGGGCCTTGTAGGCTAGGCGGCGCCATGGCCATCGATGCCTTCCTTCTGGTGATCTTCATGCTCGCCCTGGGAAAGGCGAGCGCGGCGAC
Source organism: Thermoanaerobaculia bacterium (assembly GCA_044230215.1). Lineage (GTDB taxonomy): Bacteria > Acidobacteriota > Thermoanaerobaculia > Multivoradales > JAGPDF01 > JAGPDF01. Next base: position 1,379 of record JBGARM010000288.1, read on the forward strand.
CGGTCGCTTCCCGGCAAGTGCCGCCGCAGTCTTGAATCTCTTCGTCCTCGACGTCTGCCTGCCGGCCGCGGTGCTGCGCTACGCCGCCCGCCTCGAGCTCGACGCGAGCCTCCTGCGCATCGTTGCCGTGCCCTGGCTGCTCTGCATCCTCACCGCGGTCGCGGTCTACTACTTCTCCCGGCGCGCCGGGCTTGCCGAGGATCGGATGGCGGTTCTGTTGCTGTGCGTGCCGCTCGGCAACACCTCTTTTCTCGGCTATCCGCTGACGCGCGCCATGCTCGGTGAGGCGGCGCTGCCGTTCGCGGTGGTCTACGATCAGTTCGGTTCCTTCCTGATGCTCTCCACCTGGGGGATCTGGGTGCTCGCCCGGTACGGCGGCGACAGGGCGCCTACGGCACGGGAGATCGGCCGGAAGATCGTCCGTTTCCCCCCCTTCGTGGCTCTTCTGGTCGCGCTGACCGTCATGCCGGCGGCGCCGCCGGCGGTCGTCGAAGCGCTCCTGCTGCGCCTTTCCGACGCCCTCCTGCCGGTGGTCGCCTTCGCTGTCGGACTGGAGTTGCGGTTCCGCCTGCCTCGCGGCGCCGGCGGACCGCTCGCCGCGGGACTCGCCCTCAAGCTCGTGCTGCTGCCCCTCGTCGCCTGGGCGTTGGTGCGATCGTTCGGGCCGGAGGGCGTGGCGGGTTCCGCCACCGTTCTCGAGAGCGCCATGCCGACGATGATCACCGCCGGAGCTCTGGCGAGCTCCCACCGTCTCGCGCCGGAGCTCGCGGCGGCCCTGGTGGGCTATGGCGTGCTGCTCTCGCTGGCGACGCTGCCGCTCTGGGCCAGCATCCTCGGATGAACTATCTCCCTGCCGGGACCGCTCAGCGGCGCGGCGGGCGGAGGACTTCGGCCTCGGTCACGATCACCGCCATGGGAACGTCGTGCGGCTCGGCGGGAAGCTCGTCCTCGAGCTGGGTGGAGAAGGCGAGGCCGATGGCCGGAAAGGGCCGGCCGGCGAGGAAACGGTCGAAGTAGCCGCTGCCGTAGCCCAGCCGGAAGCCGCGGCGGTCGAAACCGAGGCCGAGCACGAGCGCCGCCTCGACGGTGCCCGAGATCGCCTCCGGCGCCACTTCGGGGGCCCCGCGCGGCGGCTGCTGCAGGCCGAACGAAACGGTGCGCAGTGGACAAGGGTACGGGTGGACGTGCAGCTGGCGATCGCGCGGATCGGCGCGCGGGACGTAGAGCTCCTTGCCCAGGGCGAGCAGGCGCTCGACCAGGCGCCAGGTGTCGAGCTCCACGCCGAACGAGAGGCAGGTGAGGATGCGCCGCGCCCGGGCGATCTCCGGCAGCGCGAGCACGCGAAGGGCGACGCGATCGGCGGCGCGGGCGGCGATCGCGGGGTCGATCCCTGCGAGCCTCTCGCGGAGCCGGTCACGTAGCGCCGCCTTGGTTGGCGGCGGCGGCGACGTCGGGGCGAATTCGGACATCGTGGTTTCTCGGTGCTCGGTCGAACCGCCTCGCCGAGGTCGCCGCGCAGGCTAGCACGCGGCAGCGCCGCCGCGGTCAGGGTGGCGGCGTCGTCACCAGGGCCAGCTCGATGCGGCGTCCGTGGACGAGGTCGATGCCCTCGATCTCCGCCAGCACGGTCGTCAGCCGGACCTCCGCCGCCGGCACGATGGCAAGCGCTCCGGGGTTCGCCGCCAGCCAGGAATCGACCGCGTCGACGCTGAGACGCGCGACGGGGCGCCGGGTGAGGAGCGGCAGGCTGGCCTCACCCCACGCGGCGTCCGCGAGGAGACGATTTCCGGCCGGGTCGGCCGTCGCCACCGCCGCCGCCAGGCGCTCTGCGGTCCAGGGCGCCGCCCAGCGCGGCACCGCGAGGCCCAGGGTGATCGCCGCACAACCCCAACCGACGAGCGCCCAGGCGAGCCCGCCGAGCGGCTGGCGCCGCACCGAGACAGCGGCCAGGCCGAGGAAGGCGAGCAAGGTCACCGCGGCAGAGAGGCTCAGGAGCCGCGATCCGGTCGCGAGTTCGACGAGCGCTCCCAGGCCGACGGGCAGCACGACTGCCGGCAGGATCTGCCAGGCGACCAGCGGCCAGCGCAGCCAGGCCGGCCAGGGGAGCGGTCGGCGCGCGGCGAGACGCAAGATCCAGCGCGCCGAGAGGAGAAGGAGCGGCACGTGGAGCGGCAGCGGATAGTGCGGCAGCTTGGTGGCGGCGAGCTCGAAACCGAGCCAGGCCGGCAGCGCCCAGGCGAGCAGGAGACGGCAGGTGGGTGACGCTCCACGGGTGCCGCTGGGCCGCGCCTTGCGCCAGCTCCAGGCCAGGGCGCCGAAGAGTCCGAGCGAGCCCGGCCAGAGCAACGCCGGCGCGAGCAGCGCGTGCAGACCCGGGGGTGCGAAGTGGCCATCGAGTCCGCCGAGGATCCGGCCGACCGTCTCGCGGTAGGCAGTCGCCGCGAGGAGGGGTAGACCGACCGCGCGGCTCTGCGTCCAGGCGAGGAAGCCGAGGATCATGACGATCGTCGCGAGCCCCGAAGCCGGGCGCAATCGCCTCAGCCAGCGCAGTCGATTCCCGGACGGCTCTCCAGCCGAGAGCCCGGCGGCGGTCGCGAGCGCGATCCAGGGGGTGATCGGGCCCTTGGCGAGGACCGCCAGGAGCAGCGTCAGCCAGAAGGTGACGACGGCCAGTGTCGGCGGCTGGCGGCCGCGCCGGGCGCTTCGCCAGACGCGGACGAGCGCCAGCAGGCAGAGAGTCGATGGCAGGAGCAGGACGAGATCGGCGCGCGCCTGGTGGGTCTGCGAGACGACCAGCGGGGACAGGCCCAGGAGGAGGGCGGCGAGCCAGGCGGCGCGCGGATCGACCAGCCGCCCTCCGACTCGCCAGAGCACGAGGACCGTGGCGAGCGCCGCGAGGAGCGACGGCAGCCGCCCCATCCAAGGGGCATCGTGCTGCGGATTGCCGTCGGTCGCGAGGAGGATGGTGCCCGCTTGCAGCCAGGTCGCGAGCGGCGGCTTCTCCAGTCGCGGACGGTCGCCGAGGTGCGGCACCCACCAGTCGCCGGGGGTGGCCATGGTGCGGGCAGCGAGCAGGAAACGACTCTCGTCGCGATCCACCGCCGGCAGGGCGACGAAACCCGGCAGCCAGAC
>JBGARM010000289.1:0-4484 GCA_044230215.1 Thermoanaerobaculia bacterium
CGACGCCGCCTCCGCGAAGCGGGCCGCGAGCTGCTCGGCGAGACCGGGGAGCCACGACGCCGGCATCTCCTCGAAGCCGATCTCCAGGAGAAGCTCAGCCACGGGCCACCGCCGCCGCGCCGTCCGCGACCGGTGTCGTGCGCTTCTCCGCCGGCGAGGGCGAAGCCGACGTGTACGTCGAAGTCGGCGGCGCGGAGTATCGCGCCGAGGGCCACTGGTACTACGACTTCGAGTACGCCGAGGAGCGTGCGCGCGGCTTCGATTGTCGCGAGAACCTCTACATGCCCGGAGTGTTCACGGTGCGGCTCGAGGTCGGCAGGCCCCTCGGTGTCGTCGTCTCGACCGAGGAGCGCCCGGGTCGCGATGGCGCGCTGCTGTTGTCCGGCGAGCTCGCGCGCCGGCAGCGACTGGTCGCGCTGGCGGGCGCGAAGCACCCACTCGTCCGCCGCCTCGTGCTCGCGGCGGACCAGTTCCTGGTGAAGCGCTCCGGGACGGACGCCGGCGGTACGAGCATCATCGCCGGCTACCCCTGGTTCGCCGATTGGGGGCGCGACGCGATGATCGCCCTGCCCGGGCTCTGTCTCGCCACCGGTTGCCACGCCCAGGCGCGCGAGATCCTGCGGGCCTTCTCCGGCGCGCTCTCCGAGGGCATGCTGCCGAACCGCTTCCCGGAGCAGGGCGAAGTACCGGAATACAACACCGTCGACGCCACGCTCTGGCTGTTCGTCGCTGTCGATCGTTACCTGGCAGCGACGGGCGACACGGAGTTTGTCTGCAAGGAGATGCTGCCGCGCCTGGACGATATCCTCGCCTGGCACGGCCGCGGGACGCGCTACGGCATCGCCGTCGGCGGCGACGGCCTGTTGTCCGCCGGCGAGCCGGGCGTCCAGCTCACCTGGATGGACGCCAAGGTCGGCGACGAGGTGGTGACGCCGCGCCACGGCATGCCGGTCGAGGTCGAGGCTCTCTGGTACAACGCCCTGCGCATCGCCGCCGCTCTCCATCGCCGCGGCGGCGGCCGGGATCGCGCGGCGATGCTCGGCAAGCTGGCCGGCGTCGTGCGGCAGCGTTTCGAGGAGCGCTTCTGGAACGAGGCTGCCGGGGCGCTCTTCGACGTCGTCGCCGAGTCCGGCAACGACGCCGCCTGCCGTCCGAATCAGATCTACGCCCTCGCGCTGCCCTTTCCGTTGCTGCCGCGCGACAAGGCGGCGGCGGTCCTCACGACGGTGGAGCGGCGGCTGCTGACGCCGCGCGGCCTGCGCAGTCTCGCCGCCGGCGAGCCCGGCTACTGTCCGCGTTACGAAGGCGGTCCGGCCGAGCGCGATCGGGCCTATCACCAGGGAACCGTCTGGAGCTTCCTGCTCGGCGCCTACGTCGACGCGCTGGTGCGCTACCGCGGCAGCGCCGGACGCCGCCAGGGGCGCGAGCTCCTCGCCGGATTCGCGCCGCACCTCGACGAGGCCTGCATCGGCTCGATCTCGGAGATCTTCGACGCCGAGCCGCCGCACCGCCCGCGCGGTGCGTTCGCCCAGGCGTGGAGCGTCGCCGAGCTCCTGCGCGCGGCGCACCGGGTGGGGCTGCGATGAGTCGCTTTCACTGGCGCGAGTGGGGCATCGAGGCCGCCGGCCTCGGCCTGTTCATGATCTCGGCCGCTCTCTTCGCCACGCTCCTCGAGGGCCCGGGCTCGCCGGTGCGCGAGCGGCTCGCCGACCCCCTGACGCGGCGCGCCCTGATGGGACTCGCCATGGGGCTGACGGCCCTGGCGCTCGTCTACTCGCCCTGGGGACGGCGCTCCGGAGCGCACTTCAATCCGGCGACCACGCTGACCTTCTTTCGCCTCGGCAAGGTCTCGCCGACCGACGCGCTGGCCTATCCGCTGGCGCAGCTCGCCGGCGGCCTGGGCGGGGTCGCCGTCGCCGCCCGGCTGCTCGGCGCCCGTTTCACCGCACCGCCGGTCGACTGGGTGGCGACCCGCCCGGGACGCTACGGCGTGGCGGCGGCGTTCGCCGCCGAGGTCGCGATCGCAGCGCTGATGATGCTGACGGTGCTGTTCTTCTCCAACCGGCCGGCGATCGCCCGCTTCACCGGCGTCGCGGCGGCGGCGCTGGTCGGCCTCTACATCACGCTGGAGGCGCCGGTCTCCGGCATGAGTCTGAATCCGGCGCGCAGCCTCGCCTCGCTCCTGCCCTCGGGGGACCTGCGCGGTCTCTGGGTCTACCTCTGCGCGCCGCTTGCCGGAATGCTCGCCGCGGCGGAGATCTATCGCCGTATCCCCGGCCACCTGCCGGTCCTCTGCGCCAAGCTGCACCACGATTCCACTTCGCCCTGCCCGTTCCACTGCGGCTACTGCCGCCATCCCGATGCAATCCCGGAGAATCGATGAGCTCGAACCCCTACGATGTCGTCATCATCGGCAGCGGCGCCGGCGGCGGCACGCTCGCCTGGAAGCTCGCGCCGACCGGCAAGCGGATCCTGCTGCTCGAGCGCGGCGACTATGTCCGGCGCGAGGTGCAGAACTGGGATCCGCGGGCGGTCAATGTCGAAGCGCGCTACAACACGCGAGAGGTGTGGGCGGACCGCGACGGCAAGGCGCTCCACCCGCACACCAACTACAACGTCGGCGGCAACACCAAGTTCTACGGTGCCGCCCTCTTCCGCCTGCGCGAGCGCGACTTCGGTGAGCTCGTGCACGACGGCGGCGTGTCGCCCGCCTGGCCGATCTCGTACGCCGAGCTCGAGCCGTACTACACGCAGGCCGAACACCTCTACCAGGTGCACGGCGAGCGCGGCGTCGACCCGACCGACCCGTGGGCCTCGGCGCCCTACGCCCACGCGCCGGTCTCCCACGAGCCGCGGATCGCGCAGCTCGCGGAAGATCTCGCAGGCGCCGGCCTGAAACCGTTCCATGTGCCGCTCGGCGTCCGGCTCGACGAGTCCGACCCGCGGACGAGCCCCTGCATCCGCTGCGCGACGTGCGACGGCTTTCCCTGTCTCGTCGGCGCCAAGTCGGACGCCCAGACGATCTGCGTCGATCCGGCGCTGGCGGCGCATCCGAACCTGGAGCTGTGGACGGGGGCGCGCGTCACCCGCCTCGAAACCGACCCTGCCGGCAGGGCGGTGACGAGGGTCCACCTCGAGCGCGACGGGCAGCCGATGGCCGTCGAGGCCGGCGTGGTGGTGGTCTCGGCGGGCGCCATCAACTCGGCGGCGCTCCTGCTGCGCTCGGCGTCGGAGAGGCACCTGCGCGGGCTCGCCAACGGCTCCGACACCGTCGGCCGTCACTACATGGGGCACATCAACTCGGTGCTGATGGCGCTGTCGCTCGAGCCGAATCCGACGGTCTTTCAGAAGACACTCGGCCTCAACGACTTCTACTTCGGTGCCAAGGAGTGGGAGAAGCCGATGGGGCATATCTCGTTCGTCGGCAAGCTCGACGCGGTGACGCTCTCGGCCGGCGCGCCGCCGTTCGCTCCGGGCTGGTCGCTCGAGGCGATGGCGAAGCACTCGCTCGACTTCTGGCTCACTTCCGAAGACCTCCCCGATCCGGAGAACCGGGTAACGCTCGACGGCGACGGCAGGATCGTGCTCGCCTACCGGCCGAACAACGAAGCGGGGCACCAGCGCCTCATCGCCAAACTCAAGAGCCTGATGAATACCCTCGGCTGTCACGACCACCTGCTGTCGCGCAGCCTCTTCGTCGGCCAGCGCATTCCGCTCGCCGGCGTCGCGCACCAGAACGGCACGATCCGCTTCGGCTCCGACCCGGCGAGCTCGGCGCTCGACCCGATGTGTCGCGCCTGGGAGGTGGACAATCTCTACGTCGTCGACGGTTCGTTCTTCCCGTCGTCCGGCGCGGTGAATCCGGCGCTCACCATCATGGCGAACGCGCTGCGGGTGGGCGATCACCTGATCGGGAGGCTGGGATGAGAGTGCCCTCACGCAGGAGTTCCACCGCTTCGCGCTGGCTGATCTGCGGTCTAGCCCTCTTCACCGCGTGGACGCCGCTCGCCGCCGCTCCGCACGTCGCCGCCGTCGGCATGACCGTCTCCGACCTCGACCGGTCGGTGGCGTTCTTCACCGGCGTGCTCGATTTCCGCGAGGTGGGAGAGCGGGTCGAGCTCGCCGGGAACGAGTTCGAGCACCTGACCGGCGTCTTCGGCGCCCGCGCCCGCGTGGCGACGGTCTGTCTCGCCAGCGAGTGCCTCGAGCTCACCGACTATCTCGCGCCCGAGGGACGGCCGATTCCCACCGACTCGCGTTCGAACGACCGCTGGTTCCAACACGTGGCGATCGTCGTCTCGGACATGCCGCGAGCGTATGCCCGCCTCCAGGCCGCCGGCGTCGAGCACGTCTCGACGGCGCCGCAGCGCCTGCCCGATTGGAATCCGGCCGCCGGCGGCATCGTTGCCTTCTACTTCCGCGACGCCGACGAGCACAATCTCGAGCTGAGCGCCTACCCCGCGGGCAAGGGCGACCCGCGCGGG
>JBGARM010000028.1:0-12634 GCA_044230215.1 Thermoanaerobaculia bacterium
CAGCGAACCGCCGAGCACGCTCGCGAAGTCACTCAGCACCCCGGCCGCCGCGATCACGAAGAGCGCTGGGATGACGATCAGCAGCCCGAGGGTGAACGGCGTCCGCAGCTGCTCCCGAGCGAAGACGACGCTCCGGTCGAAGAGGATCCGCGCTAGCGGTCGACTAGGGAGCGGGGCTGGGCAGCGCAGCTTCGTTCGCTGCAGCGCTGCCGATGCTCGGGTAACGGGTCGCGAGGAGGACGTAGCCGTCTTCGCGTTCGGCGTCGCGTGCTACCTCGCCCAGGGGCAGCGGCGGCGTCAGGGCGGCGAGGGCGGGGCGGGTGATCAGCAGCCAGACTCGGCCCGGGCGGGCGGCGAAGTCGCGCAGCTCCGCCTCGGAGTTCGGCGTCTCGGCGTACCTCCCGGTGTGAAAGACGAATCTCGGATCGAGGCGCGGGTAGATGGCGTAGGCCTCGCCGGGTGACGAGAGCTCGAGGATCTTCTGCGACAGCGGCCGCGCGCTCTTGATCGGATCGAAGCGCGGCAGGACGAGAAGCACCGCGAGGACGCCCGCGACCCCCATGCCGGTGGCCAGGGTGGTCACCACCCGGCCGGGATGGCCGCGGCGCCCGAGCACCCAGGCGGCGAGCGCAGCGGCGAAGAGAATTCCGACGAGGAGTGCGAGCTCCGTGACCAGCCCGGGTCCGAGCGGCTCGAACTGCCGCATCAGCTTCGCGGCCCGTTCGGGGCGCAGGCGCTCGAGGACGAACCACCCCGCCGGCAGCGCGGCGAAGAGCGCCGCGAGCAGTGCCGCGGGCACCAGCGCGAAGCGCCGCAGCCGGCTCCAGCTGTTGGCGATTTCGCCGAACGACCAGGCGACGATCATCGCCAGGGCGGGGAACATCTGCAGGACGTAGACGGTGCGCTTGGCCGGCGAGAGGCTGAAGAAGAGCACCGTCACCGCCATCCAGCAGAAGGCGAACAGGTAGCCGCGGCGCTCGTTCGCGGTGGCGCGGCGCCAGCCCAGCCAGAGCGCCCCCGGGAGGAAGAAGAACCAGGGGAGGAAGTCGGCCGGCACGGTCGTCAGGTAGTAGTAGAACGGCTGGAAGTGGTGCCACGGGTCGGCGTAGCGGGTGACGTTCTGTTTGATGACCAGGGTTTCGAGATAGGCCGCGCCGCCGGTCGCCGCCGCCGGGACGAGCCAGAGCAGGACGACGCCGGCCCAGATCGCCAGACCCGAGCCGATGCGCATCGCGCCGAGGCGCGAGCGCTCGCGTGTCAGCAGCGCGAAAGCGACGATCGAAAGCAACGGCGGGAGGAGCCCCACCGGTCCCTTGGCGAGCGTCCCGAAGCCGGCGGCGACGAAGAAGAGGCGGTAGAACCCGGGTCGATGCTCGAGCCAGCCGCGGACGAAGAAGTACATCGCCAGCGTGACCAGGCAGAGCAGCAGCATGTCGATCTGCCCGACTCGCGCCTGCCAGAGAATCCTCCCGGAGGTGGCGAGGATGGCGACCGACCACCAGGCGACGCGGCGATCGAAGAGGCGCCGCGCCATGCCGAAGAGGAGGAAGAGCGTGGCGATGGCGGCGACGAGCGACGGCAGCCGGGCGGCGACGGGACCGACTTCGCCGGTCACCAACGAGGCCGCGGCGATGGACCAGAACAGCAGCGGCGGCTTCTCGGAGTAGATCTTGCCGTTCAGGTGGGGCACGAACCAGTCGCCGCCGGCGCGCATCTCGCGCGTGACCTCGGCGTAACGCGGCTCGTCCGGGTTCCACAGGTCGCGGCCGCCGATCCCCGGCAGAAAGAGCACCAGCCCGAGAACCAGCAGCCCGAGGCGCTCGAAGAGACTCATCGCGGGCGCTCCGTGCCCACTTCGATCGTCTCGAGGTTGCCGCGCGGAATCCACCGCGTCCGCATCCAGCGCACCGCCATCAGGTCGGCTAACGCGCGAAACAGCCGGTTGCCGATGCCGTACTTGGCGGTGCCATGAAGCCGGGGGCGGTGATTGACCGGCATCTCCGCCAGCCGGGCGCCGTTCCAGCGCACCAGGGTCGGCAGAAAGCGGTGCATGCCGGTGAACATCGGCAGACCGGCGAGCACCTCGCGGCGATAGGCCTTGAGCGAGCAGCCGACGTCGCTCACCTGCTCGTCGGTTGCCCAGTTGCGGACGCCGTTCGCCACCCGCGACGAGATGCGTCGCACCCAGCTGTCCTGGCGCCGCTGGCGGACGCCGGAGACCGCATCGCAGTCGCTCGTCGCGGCCGAATCGCCCAGACGGGCTAGCAGCGACGGAATGTCCGCCGGGTCGTTCTGGAGATCGGCGTCGAGCGTCACGACGATCGCGCCGCGCGCCGCCGCGAATCCGGCAGCGAGCGCTGCCGACTGGCCGGCGTTCCGGCGATGCCGGAGAATCCGCACCGTCGGATCCTCCGCGGCGAGGGTCATGAGGACCGCGAGGCTGCCGTCCGTCGAGCCGTCGTCGACGAACAGGCACTCCCAGCTCCGCCCTGTCGGCGCGAGCGCCCGGCGGATCTCCGCCGCGAGCACGGGGAGGTTCTCCGCCTCGTTGTAGAGCGGAATGACCAGCGACAGATCGGGCGGGAGCTCCGGCGTCACTCCCAGGCTTTCCAGGGGGCGCGGCCCGTCTTCCACAGCTCGTTCAAGTGCAGCCAATCGCGATAGGTGTCCATCGGGTGCCAGAAGCCTTCGTGGACGAACACCGAGAGCTCGCCGTCGCGCGCCAGTTTCTGCAGCGGCTCGAGCTCCAGGAAGACCTTGGGGTCGGAGCCCAGGTAGTCGAAGACCCGGCGGTTGAAGACGAAGAAGCCGCCCGAGACGACACCCTCGGCGACCGTCGGCTTCTCGTTGAACTCGACCACCTTGCCGCCGTCGACCTTCATTTCGCCGTAGCGCGAGGTCGGGTGCACGCCGGTCACGGTCGCGATCCGCCCCTGGGCGCGATGGAAGGCGAGCAGCGCGTCGAGATCGACCGTGCCGACAGCGTCGCCATAGGTGAAGCAGAAGTCCTCGGCGTCGATGTAGCTCTCCACCAGCTTGAGCCGTCCGCCGGTGCCGCTGTCGGCCCCGGTCTCGGCACAGGTGACCTGCCAGTCCTCTTCGCCCACCTGGTTGTGGAAGCGCACCTCCGGCGGATCGCCCTTCATCGAGACGGTGAAATCGCGCCGGCGCTCGTGGTAGCGCAGGAAGTACTCCTTGATGACCCAGCTCTTGTAGCCGAGGCAGAGGATGAAACGCCGGAAGCCGCGCATGCCATAGAGCTTCATGATGTGCAGCAGGATCGGCTGGTCGCCGATCTCCACCATCGGCTTGGGCACGTTGTCGGTGTGCTCGCGCAGGCGGGTGCCCTGGCCGCCGCAGAGGATGACGACCGGCATCCCAGCGGTCTCTGCCGCGGCTTCCGGTCGGGGTCGGTCGTTGCGCCGCTGCTTCATCGTCTCTCCCTGGATCGGTTCTGGAACCACTCGGCGGTGCGGACGAGTCCACCCGCGAGCGGAGCTTGCGCGCGAAATCCGAGTCCGACCTCGGCGCGCGACGGATCGAGCGCCGAGCGCCGAGGCTCGCCCGCGACCGCCGGTCCGTGCACCGGCAGGCTCCCCGGGCTGAGTGCCGCCGCCAGCCGGGCAAAGAGCGCCCGGACGTCGGTTTCGACTCCCGTGGCGACATTGTAAACGCCGGGAGGACCCGAGAGCGCGAGACGGCAGGCGCGGGCGACGTCGTCGACGTAGACGAAGTCGCGCGTCTGGCGGCCGTCGCCGTGGATGGTGACCGGCTCGCCGGCGAGCAGGCGCTGGCAGAAGACCGCCACCACGCCGGCCTCGCCGACCGACTCCTGACGCGGACCGTAGACGTTGGCGAAGCGCAGCGCGACGCCGGCGATGCCGTGGCGGCGGGCGAAGAAGTCGAGGTAACCCTCGCCGGCGAGCTTGCCGATGCCGTAGGGGGAGAGCGGGGCGAGGGGCGACCCTTCGGGAGTCGGAATCTCCTCCGGATCACCGTAGACGGCCGCGCTGCTGGCGAAGACGATGCGCTCGATCCCGGCGGCGACCGCGGCGGCGAAGAGCCGCACGGTGTCGAGAATGTTCACCCGCGCGTCGAAGACCGGATCCTCGAGACTGCGCCGGGCGTCCACCTGCGCAGCCAGGTGCACGAGCGCCTGCGGCGCGAAGGTCGCCAGGCGTTCGGCGATCGCACTGTCGCCGATGCCGACCTCTGCCAGAGGAAAGCCCGGCGGAAGATTCTCCCGCCGGCCGCGCGACAGGTCATCGATCGCCAGGACCGGATGCCCCGCCGCCGCGAGCTGCTCACAGAGATGGCTGCCGATGAAGCCGGCGCCGCCGGTCACCGCGACCCGCATCGGGGCGCCCGACCTCAACTCGAGATCCCGTCCGGACGCTGCCCGCGCCGGCGCCAGAGCCGTTCGCCGCCGGCCTGGCGGACATGCCGCCGCACGAGGCGTCCGATGCGCTCCGGGGTGCGGAAGAGAGGCGTCACCTGGGAAGCGTAGCAGGCGATCGCGGCGATGCGCACGGCGACATCCTCCGGCGAGAGCGGCTGCCGGAGAGCCTCCCAGGAACGCCCGTGGATGCCGGCGCGCCGCAGCGCCCAGAGCTTCCAGACGATGTACGGAAACTCCTCGTAGTAGACGAGGTCGGCGCCGAAGGCCCGCTCCGCGGCGGCGCGCACGATGCGGTGGTCGACGTGACCGCCGACCCCGAGCGGCGCGGCGACGCGCGTGCCGTCCGCCCCGCCGGCAATTGCGGCGAAGCGCTCGGCGAGGCGGGCGACCAGGGGCTCCTCCTGCGGCGCGAGGGCGCCGAACAACCGTTCGAGGGTCGGATAGAGCGCTTCGCCGCCGCCGGCGGCGCGGCGATGGATCGCCTCCTGGAGCTCCCAGTGCGCTGCCCGGGCGGCGAGCTCGCGGCAGGCTGCCAGGTCTTCGCGCCGCCGGGTCGCCATGACCTCTCCCGCCTCGAGCTGCCAGAGATCGTAGATCTTCGCCACCAGGGGCGAGGCGGGAGGCTCTTCGGGCGCGGGCTCGTCGCCGGCGAACACCGTCACGATCTCGACCTCGCTGCCCTGGCGGACCGCGCGCGCGATCTGGCCGCCGCACGACAGGGCGACGTCGTCGAGATGCGGCGAGAGATAGAGCCAGCGGGCGGCGCCTGCCGAGCTCATACGGCGCGCTCGCGGACGGCGCGGGCAAGCTCCGGCCGAAAGCGCTCGAGGATCTCGCTCAGGGCGCGGGTGTAGCCGTGCGAGAACCGCTCGCGGGTGTGGTGGGCTCGCACCCACTCCCAGGCGTTGCGGCTCATCGCGGCGAGCTCCTCGGGCGCCCGGGCGGCGAGCTCGAGCACGCGGCCGCGGATCTCCTCGAGCGACGAGGAGACGAGCTCGATGCCGTACTCGGGATCGAGGTCGACTCCGCTCTCGCGCGACAGCACCGGGATGAGGCCGGCGTGCATGCAGGTGATGGCGCCGCCGTTCTGGCCCTCGGAGCAGGAGGGATAGACCAGGGCCGAATGGCGGCGGGCGAGGGCGAGAAACTCCGCGCTCGCGACGTCGATCCAGCCGTGGGTGCGGATGTTGGGGGTCGCGTAGAGCTCGCGGTGAAAGGCGCGCGCGAACTCCGGCTCGCGGTCGATCGGGCCGAGGACGGTGAGCTCGAGCTCGGGCAGGGCGGCGAAGACCTCGAGCACCCGGTCGAGCCCCTTGTGCAGGAGGCCGCCGCTGCCGAACCAGAGGAATCGTCGGCGCGCGGCGGCGAAGTCCTTGTCCGCGGCGAAGGCATAGAGAAACGGCTGCGAGATCGGCACCGGCCAGAGGGGCTTCCCGGCATGGGCGTAGGTCGCCTGGGTGGCTCGGTTGCCGAGGATCGTCGCGGCGTCCGCATGCTCGATCGCGGCGTTGGGCTCGAGCAGCTTGTAGGGCGCCAGGCGGATGCCGCGGCGGGCTTCGAGCTCCTGCAGGCGCCGCCGCTGCGCCGGGTTGTAGAAGTTGCAGTGCGCCGTCTCGATATGCATGAGCTTGAGGCACTCTGGACCGAGCAGCGGGCCCAGGCGCTCGAGATTGAGGCGGACGTCGACGAAGAGGTCGTAGGGGCGCGCCGGCAGGAAGCTGCGATTCGTCCAGTGGATGACGTCGAGCTCGAAACCGGCCGCGACGAGGATCCGGCCGATCTCGCGCGACTCCCAGAAGTGAGTGTGAGAATGCGGCTCGGGACTCCCCTCCGGCAGCAGGTAGGGATCGAGGATGTAGGAGAGCAGCGCGCGACCGACCGGTCGTGCAGCCGGCTTGCCGGCGGCCGGCGAGGGCGCGAGCGACACCACCCGGCTCTCCACCCGCCGGATCCGTCGCGACAGCCGCTCGAAGAAACGCCGGCCGCGGCCGGCGAGGGCACTCCCACGCATGCAGGCTGGCAAGGTATCACACGGGTTTCGCCGGACGGCTTTGCCGTATGATTTCGCTCTCATGCAGCCCGTTCCCGTTCTCGTCACGGGCGCCTCCGGCTTCCTCGGCGCCCATCTCGTCCGCACGCTGCTCGCGGCCGGGTGCCGCGTCGATGCGGTCTCCCGACGGCCGCAGGCCGCCGCTGCGCCCAATCTGCGTTGGTGGCAGGCGGATCTCGGCGTCGCCGGCGAGAGCGAGCGCGTGCTGGCTGGAGCCCGCCCCGAGGTCGTCTTCCATCTGGCGAGCCTGGTCACCGGCAAGCGCGAGCTCGAGTTCGTCCTGCCGGCCTTTCAGGCCAATCTCGAAAGCACCGTCCGCCTGCTCGCGGCGGCGAGCGCCGCGCCGGCGGGCACCTGTCGGCGGATCGTGGTGGCGGGCACGATGGAGGAGCCGGAGCGCAATGCGCTCGAGGCGCCGGGCTCTCCCTACGCCGTGGCCAAAGCCGCGTCTTCGCTCTATGCGCGATTCTTCCACTCGCTGTACGGCACGCCTGTCGTCACCGCCCGCATCTTCATGGTCTATGGACCGGGACAGGTCGACCACACCAAGGTGGTGCCCTATTCGATCCTCGCCGCGCTGCGCGGCGAGGCGCCGCGCCTGACCAGCGGCACGCGGCCGGTCGACTGGATCTTCGTCGACGACGTCATCGCCGGCCTCATCGCTGCGGCGGAGGTTGCCGGCATCGAAGGCGAGACCTTCGACCTGGGCAGCGGCGAGCTCGTCACCGTCCGCCAGATCGTCGAGAAGATCTGCCATGCGCTCGCCGCGCCGCCGCCCGAGATCGGCGCCCTCGCCGACCGGCCGCTCGAGTTCGTGCGGCGAGCCAACGTCGCGAAGAGCTTCGGCCGGCTCGGCTGGCGTCCGGCGATCGGCCTCGAAGAGGGGCTGCACCGGACGATCGTCGGCCTGCGCGGCGAGCTCGCCTCCGGCGCCTACAACCCCCGCCGCTGATGGGCATTCCGCGCGGCACCGCCCGCCTGCTGCTCGACGAGGCGCGCGAGCGGCCGTTTCGGGGGAGTCTGCTCGAGCTCGGCCGGATGTCGGTCTATGCCACCCGGAGCGAGCTCGAGCGTTGGGCGCGCGAGCAGGCAACGCCACTCGCGGCGCTCCCGCCGGCGGGCGAGGTGGCGCTGTCGCACCAGCCCGAGCTCGCCGCCGCCGGCTGTCTCGACGACAAGAGCTTCTTTCGCCTGCTCGGTTGCGAGCGCGTCGAGAGTGCCGACGTCTCGGACTGGGAGGGGGCCGACCACATTCTCGATCTGAATCTGGCGCTCCCGGCCGGGCTCGCGGGGCGCTACGACACCGTCTTCGAGGCCGGCACCCTGCAGCACATCTTCGACCTGCCGCAGGTCTTCGCCAACATCCACGCCCTGCTCCGGGAGGGCGGCCGCGTCATCCACGGCATGGCGCCGTCGACCAACCATGTCGATCACGGCTTCTACATGTTCTCGCCGACTCTCTTCCACGACTTCTACGCCGCCAACGGCTGGCGCATCGATGCCGAGTACTTCTTCGAGTTCTTTCCCTTCTGGTTCCGCGGCCGCTTCCACTCGACGCCGTGGAAGATCCGCCGCTACACTCCCGGCTGCCTCGACCACCTTGCCTACGGTGGCTTCGGCGCCCGCCAGGTGGCGCTCTTCGTCGTCGCCACGAAGGTCGCCGGCGCGACCGCCGACCGGATTCCCCAGCAGAGCTACTTCGCCCGCTTCCACGCTCGACCGCAGCCGGAGGCGCGCGTCACCGGTTCTCGTGCAGCTTGGGCAGCGAGCGACTCCACCCTTCTGTTGCGGCTCAAGGAGTGGAAGCAGCGCCTGAAGCGCCTCGCTCCGCGGCGCCTGCCGCCGGTCGAGAAGCGCTACTGAAGAAGTCGCGAAAGCGGCTGCCGAAGCGAAACCAGAACCAGGCGAGGCTCGCTACGGCTGCTGTGGCGGTGAACCCGAAGCGCAGCCAGAGATGGTCGCCGGCGCCCCACCAAGCGAGGGCGAAGAGCGGCAGCGGCGCGACGTAGACCTCGGCGAGGTCGAGGACCAGCCGGCCAAGACCGGCGCGATCGATGCGCGCCATCGACCAGAGGAGGATCGGCGCGCCGAGCGGCAGGAAGTTCGCCCAGGCCATGCCGACGGGGCCGTAGCGGTGCGACAGCCAGAGGCCGCCGGCGACCAGTGCGGCGAGGTGCAGCACGAGCGACAGGATGCGGTCGCGATCGCGGTGGCGGGAGACCAGGAGCTCGCCGCCGAAGCGCCCCAGCGGGTCGATGAGCGGCGCGAAAGCGAGGAGGCGCAGGAGCCCCGCCTGGTCGGCGTAGCGCTCGCCGCCGAGGATCCGCACCACGAGGTCGGCGTTCAGAAAGAGAAAGAGCGCCGCCGGCACCTCGATCGCGAGCAGCACCTTGGTCGCCAGCCGGTAAGCGAGGAACTGCTGCGCGGGCCGGTCGCCGAACTGCACCAGGGCGGGATAGAGAGCCCGGCCGATCGGCTGCTGCAGGACGCGCGAGGCGAAAAAGGCCCAGACGTAGGCGAACATGTAGCCGCCGACGACTGCGTCGGGAAAGCGACTGCCGAGGATGAGCGCGTCGGCGTAAGTGACCGCGAAGGCGAGCAGCCAGATACTGCCCAACGGCACGCTCGCGGCGAGCATCGGGATCGTTCCGCCGGGGGCCAGATGCAGCGCCATCGTCGGTCGCGCGCGCCACCACAGGAGGCCGGCGTAGAGCGCCTGCGAACCGACCATCGCCAGCACGAACGACCAGACCCCCCAGCCGGCGAGCGCCAGGCCGAGAGCGCCGGCGCAGTACGAGAGGGTCCGGGCGAGCTCCGGAAGAACCGAGCGCCCGATCTTGAGCCCGGCTTCGAAATGGGTGAGCGGCACGCTCGCCAGGCCCTCGAGGAGCAGATAGGCCACCATCACCTGCAGCACCCAAGTGACGTCGGGGCGCGGCGTGCGGAAGGTCCCGGCGAGGGCCGGCGCCGCGGCGAGGATCGCCAGCCCCAGCGCTCCTCCCCAGGCGAGCTGCGCCCGCAGGAGATTGCCGAGCGGTATCGGTCGCAGGCGCACGACGTGGCTCGGCAGCCCGAGGTCGCGCACCGTCGCGAGCAACAGGAAGAGCGACTCCGTCCAGTCGCGCAGGCCCCAGTCCGCGGGCGGGATCAGGCGGCGGAGGGCGAGATGGGTGGCGAGGATCGCGGCGACGCGGACGAACTGCGCCAGGGTGGCGGCGCCGCTCGAGCGCAGCAGGCCGCCAGGGGTGTCGAGAGCCTCGGCCGGAGGGTGCTGCAGCGCAGGGTCGACCGCGGCCGGGGGGGCAGGAGCGCCTGGAGCCTGCGGATCCCTCACCGGCGCTAACGGTCGTCGGAAGGCAGGACGGTGACCGCGAGGCGCCGGGTGGAGTCGGGCCGCTTGCCGGAGAACCAGGCGAGGCGTTCGCGCAGCGCATCGAGCTCGAGGATGTAGTCGCCGGGCTTCTTCGGCGTCGCGATCTCGAGCTCGACCTCGACCGTGGCGCCGGCGGCGACGTCATGCGGCAGCGCGCTGCGCAACCCTTCGTAGACCAGCGGCTGGCCGGCGCTGTCGAGCCAGTGGTAGGCGAGCGCCACCCGCGTCGCGCCGCGCGCCGGCCAGGTGGCCGGGCTGGCGTTGCGCACCGTCGCTGGCACGCGCAGCAGGCGGTTGGCGCGCCACTCGGCGGGCGGTTTGCCGCCGAGCCATTCGATCTGGTAGACGTCGGCGTCGAAATCGCCCTCTTCGCCGAGATAGGTCACCGCGGCACCGACCAGGAAGGTGAGCTCCTCGAACTCCTGGCGCGGCGTGCTGCCGGGTCGCGCGAGCTCCTCCGCCTCCTCCTCGGTCGGCGGTTTCGCGGGTACGACCTCGGTGCGGAAGGTCTGGTCGGAGGCCTCGATCCACATCTTGTAGGCGAAGTAGGTGGTGCCGTCGTCGGCGGTCTCGATTGCCGGCGGCCCGGGATCCAGGGTGATCCGGGTGGTGTTGCCGGGCGCCGTGCCCGACTCGAAGTGGATCACCTTGCGGTCCTTGCCGAGGGCGAGCGAGACCCGGTTCGGCGCGATCGCGCTCTCGACCTGGAAGACCGGCCGGATGAGCGGGCGATCGGTCTGCACCCAGACCTCCACCGGTTTGCCGCCGACCGCCCAGAGGCTCTCGCCGACCATGGAAAGGACGTCACGACGGCCGAAGAAGTAGATGCCGCTGCCGACCTGGCCGCGGTAGCCCGGGATCTGCCGCGCCAGGGTGCGCTCGAACGGGAAGAAGCGGAACGGCGCGTTGCGGACATGCGCCTGCAGCGTCGGGCTGGGCACCGGCGCGCCGAACGGGGTGAACAGGATCGGTGCGACGAAGATCCCGCCGAGGGCGAAACCGGCCACCGGCAGCCAGACCGGGGCGATGCGGGTGACCAGAAAGAGCAGCGCCGGCAGGGCGTTGACGAAGTAGCGGTTGCCGATGAAGCCGCCGCCGCCGTGCCAGTTGAACGGGATGAGTGTCAGGAAGAAGAGTGCCACTCCGGCGAGGGCGGCGAGGAGCCCCCAGCGCTCGGGCGACCGCCGGCCGTAGACGAAGAAGAGCAGCAGGCAGAGGCCGGCGAACGGCGAGTAGAGCAGCAGCCCGGTGTGCCGGCCGATGAAGAAGTACTCGATGTTCTCCGGCAGGCGATGGTCGATCTCGGGCAGGCGGAAGATCCACGACCAGGAGTTGCGCGGTCCGCTGGCGTCGGGGACCTTCTCCTTGTAGGCCTCGGAACGCGCGATCGGTAGCTCCGGCATCTTGGTGAAGTCGAGGACGCGCACGCCGGACCGCTCGACCCCGAGGTAGGCGGAAGGATGTCCGGTGAAGCCGATCGAAATGCCGCACACCAGGATCCCGGCCGCCGCGGCGCCGGCGAGCCACTTCGCGGCGCCGCGCAGGCGCTCCGCCCGGTAGGCGAGGTAGAGCGCCGGCAACCCGAGCAGGGCGAGGATCGGCTTGTTGTAGGCGCCGGCGATGATCGCCGCACCCGACCACGCGGGCCGGCTGGCGGCGTTCCAGAACGAGCGCAGGAAACGGCCACCGCGGCTCGTCGGAACTTCGAGCGCGGCCGGCGTGAAGGCGAGATAGAGACAGGCCGTGACCGAGGCCATGCACAGCACTTCGGTGTGGATCCAGAAGACGTAGGCGAAGGCGTTCGAGAGCAGGAAGAAGCCGGCCGAAAACAGCAGCGCGATTCCGTCCGGATTGAAGCGCCGGAGGTAGAGCGCCCCCATCCAGATCGACAGCATGAGCAGCGCCATGTTGGTGGCGAGGAAGCCGTCGGCGCCAAAGAGAGCCACCGAAGGCGCCGCGAGCAGCGACACCAGGTACGGCTTGCCGAACCAGACGGTCTGCCAGCCGTCGTCGGTCATCAGGATCAGGTTGTTGGCGTTGTTGTACGGAAACTCGTTCGTCAGGCGCTGGATGTCCTTCGCCTCGCAGCGCAGGTCGAAGTCGTGCACCAGCGACAGCGCCATCAGGTAGTACGCCGGCTCGTCCGACTTCAGATCCTGCGGCAACCCCGGTTTCTGGAGCGTCAGCGGGAAAAGAATGAAGAACAGGGCGAGGCCGGCGAAGGTGAGTCGGACGGTGCGCGACACGGCGCGCCGATTCTATCCGGATCGGTGGGGAAGATTCGCCGGCGGACCGCCGTGGAGGTCGCGGGCAACCTCATGCTGCGGCGGATCCTTGAGAGACCAGACGTCGATCCTGGTGCCGCCGGGAGCTTCGAACTCGCCGGCGAGGTGGTATTGCTCATGCGCGAGCTGCCGGATCTCCCGCCAGAGATCGCGCTGGCCGCTGGCATGGCCACCGCGGAACTCCCGCTCGTGCGAGGCGATCTCCGCTCCGGTCATCGGCCAGAGCACCATCACTCGCGGGGGATCCCTGTCGAGCTGGCGGAGATCCTCGCGACAGACGCGATCGGGCGTGACGTCGAACCAGTGGAGGACCGCGCTGGTGGCGCTCTCACGATCGGCGAGCAGCAGAATGAAGGGGATCTGCGAGAAGGCCAGCACCCGGTCCGCGGGACCGCTGTCGGCTCGCACCTGGCCGACGACCTTGTCGACGAAGGCGGCGGTCTCCGCGGAGATGTCGTAGCCCTCGAGCCCACGCGGCGGATGGGCGGCCCGGGGGGCAAAGAGGGGTGGTTCCTTCCAGCCGGCGA
>JBGARM010000028.1:12644-15126 GCA_044230215.1 Thermoanaerobaculia bacterium
CCAGGCCTTTTTCCCGGAAACATTGGCGCGGGTGTGGGAGTTGACCCAAGGCCAACCTTGGCTGGTCAATGCCTTGGCCTACGAAACCTGTTTCAAGCTGAAAGCGGGCCGGGACGGTCTGGCGGGCGCGATCGACTCCTTCGACGACCAGCGCAGCGAGAAGGGCGAGGCCCGGGACAGCCATCGCCGGCTGCACTGCCCACGAAAGAGAGAGCATGTAGGCGAGCGCCAGGCTGACGGCAGCGAAGAGTCCCACCCGCGCCAGGCGTGGCGACAGCTTCTGGACGAAGAGAGTCCGCGAGACGACGATCAGCGCCGCGATGGAGCCCCAGAGGCTGAAGAGCGCCGCCCAGCGCTCCGGCAACAGCAGCCAGCCGTCGCCGAGATGAACCCTGGGGGCGGTGACCACACCCAACGCGATCGCGCCCAGGCCGAGCGCGGCGACGATCCCCACCGTGCGGATTCCGGACGGCGCGCGGAAGCCGAACTCCGGCATCGGGTGCCTTATACCGCGCCGCATCGCCCGGAGTCCGACGAGGACGGCCGCCAGGGCGAGGAGGCCGGGGAAACGGTAGGCGGCGATGCTCCACTCCTCTCGCAGCGCGCGTCCGGCGAGCGCGGGCAGCGGTCCCTTGCTCGCCGAGCCGTCGAGGAAGACCTCCTGAACGGCGGCGGCGAGCGCGCCGCGAGCGAGTAGCCAGGCGGCGAAGAGCCCCAACGTGGCCACGGCGCCACCGAGCCAGGGCCCAAGAGCGCGCAGAGCTGTGGTCCGGTCGCGCAGACCGTGCCAGGCGACGCCCAGGCCGAGGCCGACCGCCAGGAAGGCTCCCAGTCCGGTGGTCTGCTTGCACATGAGTGCGAGCGCGCTTGCAGCCCCGGAGAGGAGCAGGGGCAGGGAGCGCGGGCATGGGCGCTCGAAGTCGAAGGTCGCCAGAAGCCCCGCGAGCACTGCCCACAGAATCGACTGATGGTTGTAGAGGTGCAGGATCTCGGTGTCGCCGGTCGAGCCGAGGACGACCGCGAAGGCCGTCGCCGCTGCCGCCAGACTGGCGCGGGTCAGCTGGCGCAGCCAGGCGAAGAGAGCGAGCGCGAGGCAGATGCGTTCGATACCCCCGAGCGCCCGCAGGGCGATCAGCGGATGGCTGGTCCACCGTTCGATGAGTGCGCTCTCGAGCGGCAGGAGCGGCGGAAGGTGCAGGTAGAAGTCGCGATACGGCACCTGGCCGCGGTTGATCTCGGAGCCGTAGTAGGGGAAGTAGCCTTCGAGGGTGCCGCCGAAGTAGCGGTTCCACCACGGGGCCAGGAACGCCGTGACGAGAAGCGCCACGGCGACGGCGGCCCAGAAGTTGCTTCGATCTTTCGCCGGCTGCGCGATGCATGCCACTCCGGCAGCACTTCCTGCTGCAGCTCCGGGGAGGTTTCGCCCAGCCATTCTTTGATTGTAACAGATTGGTTGTAATAGCTAGCTTGTAAAAGACATCCTTTGGACTAGACTCGCGCGGCGATGCGGAAGAGGAGCTCGTCACCGGAGGCGCTGGAGCCTTCTGCGGTCGTCGGAGCCGCCGCGCCAGGACGGAGCAGCGCAGTGGCCGGGGGGCGCCGGTTGGCCTGGGGACTCGCGGCGCTGGTCGCGTTTCAGGTGGTCGCGAGCCTGGCCCTCGCTCCAGCGGCAGAGGGCGGCCTCGCCGAGACGACACTCGGCTACGCCGGCCGGTTCCTGGCCGGCGACGTCGCCCAGTACGAGGATTCCTGGCGCCCGATGGCTTCGGCGGTGAAGTCGTGGCGGGAGTACCCCGAGCGCCCGGTCTACCACCGCCTGCTGAGCTCGCACCACACCAAGATCCAGTATCCGCCGTCGTCGTTCTTCCTCACCCTGGCTGCCGACTGTCTGGCGCCGAAGCTCGGACTTCAGCCGTTCCGCCTGCTCGACCTCGTCGGCTGGATGAGCTGCTGGACGGTGATCTTCGCCGCCAGCTGGCTCTTCCGCCGGGCTCATGAGGAGGCGAGCGGCGGCGAGTCGCCTGGCGCCCTGGTGAACGCACTCGTCCTGGTCGCGGCGCTGCTCTTCTATCCAATTCTGCGCGGCTTCTGGATCGGGCAAGTCCAGAGCGTCATAACCGCCTGCACCGCGCACGCGTTGGCGCTGTGGTTCGCCGGCCGGCGAACCGCCGCCGGCGCGCTCCTCGGGGTCGCCGCGCTGCTCAAGCCGCACTACGCACTGATCCTGCTCTTCGTCGCCTGGCGTCGCCAGTACCGCGCCGTGGCGGTGGGCGGCCTCGTGCTGGCGGTCGGGACCCTCGCCGGGGCGCTCGTTTTCGGCTGGCGGAACTACGTCGACTACCTGCACGCGCTGCAGCTGCTCGCCCAGCGCGGCGAGTCCTACTACGCCAACTTCTCGGTCAACGGCCTGCTGTCACGCATCGACGGCCTGTACGACCCGCTGCACAACAACGCCGACTGGAGCTTCAAGTTCCCGCCCTTC
>JBGARM010000290.1:0-4465 GCA_044230215.1 Thermoanaerobaculia bacterium
AGGGCTCCCATGGGCCCGGAGCGCGCTTTCTCAGCGCGAGGACCCATGGGAAGCGGGCCAGACAGGACCCGTCGCGGGGACTTGCCTAAGAAGCTGCCCCCGCAAGGTGCCAGCCGATTTCCCGCTGCCCCCGCAAGGTGCCAGCCGATTTCCCGCCGCCCTACCGCGGCCAGAGCCAGCCGAAGCAACCGGCCGTGACCAGGGCGTAGACCAGCCCGTCGACGACCGCGCGCACGGTATTGCTCCACGGCACCCCCGCCCAGATCGAGTTCACGACGTTGCCCAGGCCGTAGGCGAGGAAGGCCGCCGTGCCGACGAAGCGGAAGACGATCAGGTAATCGATGCCGAAAGCGAGCGTCCGACCGGAGAGATAGGCGAGGAAGAAGCTCACCACCAGGCAGTAGACGAACCAGGAGCCGAGGTACTTGCCCATCGACATCGGGCCGTTGGGCATCACGGTGAGGATGCCGACCGGACCGCGGCGGAACTTCTCCTGGCCCTCGGGCGTTCCGACCTCTTTCATCGAGTCGCAATACGGGAAGTTGTAGCAGCCCGGCGTCAGCGCGGCCTTGGCGATCCCGGCGAGCGCCTCGGCCTCGTTGGGGATCTTCTTGTAGTCGGCGCGGTGGTACTGGAGCGCCATGTGCAGGATCGAGCTGACGACGAAGACGGCGACGCCGGAGACGACGATCGGCAGCCAGAGTGCGGATATCGCGATCGTGTTCATCTCGAACCTCCTCGATCGGGCACGAAGCGTCCGCCGGCGAGAGGTCGCCTGCGGCGTCCGTCAGAGCCCGGAAATATCGGCGGGACACTACCACCGTGGGTGGGGTTACGAGCAGCGGTGGCGGGGTCACTCCGGCACTCGGGGAGATGGGGCCGGCGTCTAGTGAAGCTGGCCACCGACCCCATCTCCCCGAGCGCCGGAGCGCCCCCGCGAATCGGGCAAGAAG
This sequence comes from Thermoanaerobaculia bacterium, assembly GCA_044230215.1. Classification (GTDB taxonomy): domain Bacteria; phylum Acidobacteriota; class Thermoanaerobaculia; order Multivoradales; family JAGPDF01; genus JAGPDF01. The sequence continues at coordinate 954 of JBGARM010000290.1, forward strand.
CTTCTCTCACTTCAGTACCGACGAGGGGTGGCCGGACCGAGGGCTCCCATGGGCGCGGAGCGCTTCTTCAGCGAGCACCCATGGGAGACGGGCCGGTCAGGACCCCGAGCCGACTCCGAGACCGGACCAGCGGGTCCCCGGCAGGGTTCAGCTCGGCGGCAACATCCCGAGCTGCCACATGAAGAAGATCCGCTGGTCCGCCGTGTCGCGGATCTTGAGGTTGAGCGGCTTGCCCTGCCCGTGCCCTGCCTCGCGGTCGACCCAGAGCAGCACCGGCTTCGCCCCCGGCACGTCGGCCGTCGCCGCTTGCAGCGCTGCCGCCATCTTGCGGGCGTGCGAGGCATGGACCCGTGAATCGTTCTCGCCGGCGGTCAGGAGCACCGCCGGATAGTCGGTGCCGGGCTTCACGTTCTGGTAGGGCGAGTAGGCGCGGAGGAAAGCCAGCTGCGCCGGATTCTCGGCCGAGCCGTACTCGGGCACCCAGTAGCGCGCCATCGAGAAGTACTGGTAGCGCAGCATGTCGAGGAGCGGCACGGCCACCAGGGCGACGCGGAAGAGGTCGGGCCGCTGCACGACCGCTGCGCCGGTGAGCAGGCCGCCGTTCGAGCCGCCGGCGATGGCGAGCTTCGCCGGCCGGGTGTAGCGCTCGGCGATCAGCCACTCGGCGGCAGCGATGAAGTCGTCGAAGACGTTCTGCTTCTTCGCCAGCATCCCGGCTTCGTGCCAGGCGTCGCCGTACTCGCCGCCGCCGCGCAGATTGGGCAGCGCCATCACTCCGCCGGCGTCGAACCACTGGAACATCGTGGCGGAGAAGACCGGGGTCTCCGAGATGCCGAATCCGCCGTAGCCGGTGAGGAGGGTCGGATTGTCGCCGGTGAGCGCCAGGCCCTTGCGATGGGCGAGGAACATGCTGATCGGCGTGCCGTCCTTCGACTTGTACCAGACCTGTTTGACTTCGACGGAGGCAGGGTCGACCGGCACCGGCGGACGTTCCCAGAGCGTCGGTTCGACCGCCGGCTGGCCGAGATCGACACGGAAGATGGTGGTCGGGTAGTTGAAGCTGGTGAAGCTCACATAGGCCTCGTGGCGATCGGGCTCGGTCGCCAGCGCCGCCGAGCCGATTCCCGGCAGCTTGAGCTCGCCCAGCGACTTGGCGGCGGCGCCGGAGAGGGCCGAACCGACGGCGCCGCTGGCGTCGGCGTAGATCGCCGAATCGCGCGCGACGTCGAAGATCTCGATCACGCTCGCAGCGTTCTTCAGGTACTCGACCGCCAGCAGCCCCTTGGCGACGCTGACGCTCTGGATCGACATTCCAGGGCGCTCGGCCACCACCGTGCGCGGCTGAGCGAGGACGCCGTCGCCGGCCGACCGCAGGTCGTAGGCATCGACCCGGCCGTTGGGCGCGCCGACGTTGGTCTGGACGAAGAGCGTGTCGCCGTCGACGAAGCCGAACGAGTTGCCGTCCTTGCCGATCGCCACTTCACGCTTCTCGAGCTTGCCGGTCGAAAGGAACTTCGTGAAGTCGGCGATCCACAGATCGTTCGAGCGCGTGCCGGTGAAGTAGACGAGCGTCAGCCACCTGCCGTCGCGGGAGAGCGAGCCGCCGGGGCCCCAGGTGGTCGCGAGCTTCTCGTTCTCCTGCTTGGTGAACTGACGGAAGAGGACCGCGTCCGCCGCTACCTCGGTGCCCATGCGGTGGTAGAGCACCCGGCCGCTGTAGGGATCCTTGGGATCCCGGAGGTTCTGGTAGAGGAAACCGGAGCCGTCGGGCATCCAGTCGGGTGCCTGGGTCTTGTTGGGAATTTCGAGCGGCAGGAGCTTGCCCGAATCGACCTCCATCAGCTGGAGCGTCGTGTTCTCGTCGCCCGCCTTGTAGGTGCCGTAGGCGACGAGCCTGCCGTCCTGCGACGGCGAGATTCAGGTGATCGTCGTCAGACCCGAGGGATCGAGCTGCGCCGGATCGAGCAGCAGTTTCGAGTCGCCGTTCGACCCCTCGCGCCAGAAGTAGTTGGGCTGGTTCTGGGCCCCCTCGCGGCGCGAGAAGAAGTAGCGCGAGCCACGGACGACCGGCGTGGAGACCGATCCGACTTCCATCAACGGGCGAAGCCGCTCCTCGAGCGCCTTCCTTCCCGGCAGATTGTCGAGGACGGCGCGGGTGTAGGCGTTCTGCTGGTCGGTCCAGGCGCCGACCTCGGGGGTCACCTCGCCCATCCGGTCGGGATTCGAGTTGTCCCCCTCGAGCCAGCGGTAGTTGTCGACGACCTCGACGCCGTGGAGCTTCTCGCTCACCGGCGCAATGCGGGTGGCCGGCGGCTTGGGGAACGTCTGGGCAAGCACCTGGCCGGCCAGGACGAGCGTGGCGAACGGGGCGAAGAGTAGGAGCGCGAGCTTCATCCTGACCTCCAAGATGTTGGGCGGGGCGTTGGGATTCCGCCGCGAAAGCGGCGCGCGGCAACTCTACCGCAGGGCTCCGCCCGGGTGACGACCCGGCGCCCCTCGGCGCAGCGCGAGAAGGGGTAAGATGGCAAATTCATGAGTTCCTCCGAGCGGACCGAAGCGATCACCACCCGCGAGATCGAAGCCGTGGTCATTCCGCACGGCTCGCCGACGCGGATTCCGTTCGGCACCAAGGTCATGATCATGCAGAAACTGGGCGGCACGGTCACCGTGACGACCGAGTATGGCGGCCTCTACCGCATCGACCCCGAGAATCTGGACGCCATCGGCATGGAGGCTCCCGCCGCGCCGGCGGCCGCGGCCGGCGACGACGCCAAATCGCTCGACGACCGGGTCTGGGAGGTGCTGCGCAGCTGCTACGACCCGGAGATCCCGGTCAACATCGTCGAGCTCGGCCTGGTCTACAGCTGCCTGCTCGACCCCCCGGCTGCCGACGGCCGCCAGGTCGCCAACATCCAGATGACCTTGACCGCCCCGGGTTGCGGCATGGGCGACATCCTCGCCCAGGACATCCAGAAGCGGCTCGAGAAGCTGCCGGAGATCTCCCGGGCCAAGGTCGAAGTGGTCTTCGACCCGCCCTGGAACCAGGGAATGATGAGCGAGGCCGCCCGGCTGCAGCTCGGTTTCTACTGACGGGTGGCCGGCGAGACCGGCCGCGATCGCCGGCCCGCCCGTTCGGCGTAACATTTTCGCCCGCCAGCAGTAGTCCCTCTTGAGAGGTCTACTCATTTGACGCCGCCGGATCCGAGGTTCCCCGAAGTCCAGGTCACGTTGCGGACCCGCAATCGCTGGGCCGTGGCCTCCGCCGTGCGCCAGGCTCTCCGCCGGGCCGGCAAGGACTCGCGGGACATCGACCGCTTCATCGCCGAAGCCATGGCCAGCGACGACCCCCAGGCGCTGCAGGAGATCTGCAGCCGCTGGGTGAATCTCAAGCCGCTGACGTCGAACTAGAAACCTCCCCTTCCGCCTGTGGTGGGGGCACTCCGGCACTCCGAGACTTGGGGCCGGCGTCTAGTGAAGCTGGCCCCCGACCCCCAGTCTCGGAGCGCCAGAGC
>JBGARM010000291.1:0-4462 GCA_044230215.1 Thermoanaerobaculia bacterium
CCAAGGTCGGCGCCGCCTGGGCAGTGAAGATGGAGAAGCCGGACTTCGTCGGCCGCACCGCGCTCGAACGCCTGGCGCGGATACCGCGCGAGCGCACGCTCCTGCCGCTCACCTTCGAGGGCGCGCGCGCACCGGAGGAGGGGGCGCAGCTTTTCGTCGCCGGCGCGCATGTCGGCAACGTCACCTCGTCGCGCTTCTCGCCGATCCTCGGCAAGGCGGTGGCGCTCGGCTGGGTGCGGCATCCGGAAGGCTCGCCGCCGCTCGCAATCACCGCCCGCGACACGCGCGGCGAGCTCGCGGGGATCGTGACGCGGGCGCCGTTCTACGATCCGAAAGGGGAGCGGCTGCGTGCTTGACGTCGCGCGTTTTCACGCCTGCGTGGTGGCGTGTCACGGCAGCGCGCCGGCGCTCGAGGCGCTGGCGGTGCCGCCGGGAGTGCAGGCGCTGCGGGTCGCCCCGGACGAGCTGCTGCTGCTCGCGCCGCCGGCGCGCGCCGACGAGCTCCTGCGGCGCGCGACGGCGCACCTCGCCGTCGTCGAGCCCGGGGCGCTCGCCGTGGATCAGAGCGACGGCTGGGCGATCTTCGGCCTGCCGGGCCATCAGCCGGAGGACGAGGGGGTGCTGGCGCTGCGCCAACTCGCCCTGATGCCGCTGCCGCGCCGTCGTCCGGCGTTCGTCCAGGGGGCGGTCGCCGGCGGCCCGGCGAAGCTCCTCCTGCTGCCGGAGGTCGTTTACCTCCTGGTGCCCTTCGCCCTGCGCGATCACGTCGCGCGCCGGTTGTGCGACGTCGCTGCGCCGACCGGCGTGCGGATCGCCGAGCTCGAGACACCGTTTCCTCCCCTTGCCGGCGCGCCGGCCTGGGATTCACCGCCATGACGATCTCTTCCGCCAGGGTCTACCTGCAGGAGCAGCCGCTCGCGGCGAGCTACGACGTCGTGATCATCGGCGGCGGCGGCCATGGTCTCGCGACCGCCTACTACCTGGCGCGCGAGCACGGAGTGCGCAAGGTCGCCGTGCTCGAGCGCGCCTACATCGGCTCCGGTGGCACCGGGTGCAACACCACGGTGCTGCGCGCCAACTACAAGACGCCGGAGACCATCCGCTTCTATCGCGCGAGCTTCGACCTCTACCGCACGCTCGCCGAGGAGCTCGACTTCAACCTCCTGCGTTCGGAGCGCGGGCTGCTCTGGCTGGCGCACTCCGAGGCGCAGATCAACAGTCAGCGCGAGCGGGCGCTGCAGAATCAGGTCTACGACGTCGATACCGTCTTTCTGACGGCGCCCGAGGTGGCCGAGGTCTGTCCGCAGCTCGACATGACCTGCGGCGGCGTGCGGCCGATCCTCGGCGCGGCCTACCATCCGCCGGGCTCGATCATCCGCCACGACGGCGTGGTCTGGGGCTACGCGGCGGCGGCGGAGCGGCTCGGCGTCCACGTGCATCAGGGGGTGGAGGTCACCGGTCTCACGATCGAGCACGGCCGCTGCACCGGCGTGCGCACGAACCGCGGCGAGATCGCCGCCGGCGCGGTGCTCTCGGCGGTCGGCGGTTACGTCACCCGGATCGCCGACATGGCGGGCCTGAAGCTCCCGATCGTGACCCATCCGCTGCAGGCCTTCGTCACCCAGTCGTACAAGCCGGTGCTCGACCGCATCGTCGCTTCGGCGGATCTCCACATCTACGTCTCGCAGAGCGCCCGCGGCGAGATGCTGGTGGGAGCGGAGATCGACCCCTACACCAGCTACTCGACGCGCTCGACCTATCCGTTCGTCTCGTCCTGCGCCTCGCGGGCGATCGACCTCTTTCCCTTCATGGCCAAGCTCCGCCTGCTGCGGCAGTGGTCCGGAGTCTGCGACATGACGCCGGACTACTCGCCGCTCCTGGGCACGACGCCGGTCGAACGGTTCTTTCTGTCGTCGGGCTGGGGAACGTGGGGCTTCAAGGCGATTCCGGTCTCGGGCCGCAACATGGCAGCGCTCATCGCCACCGGCCGCGTGCCGGAGCTCATCGCGCCGTTCGCCCTCGATCGCTTCCGCCGCGATCGCGCGGTGCCCGAGCGCGCCTCGGCGGGGACGCACTAGGAGGGCCGATGCGCGACGCCGGAAATACGCCGCCGGGAAGGCCGCTGTGGTCCTCGCGCTTTGCCGCCTACCTCGCCACGATCGGCGCGGCGGTCGGGCTGGGGAGTGTCTGGCGACTTCCCTATCTCGTCGGCACGAGCGGCGGCAGCGCCTTCGTGCTGGTCTTCGTCGTCGCCTGCCTGGCGATCGCGACGCCGCTCCTGGTCGCCGAGTTCGCGCTCGGCCGGCGCGCGCGCCAGAGCCCGCCCGACGCCGCCGGCGCGGTGGCGGTCGCGTACGGAAGCGCGCGGCGTTGGAACGCCATCGGCGTGCTCGGGACGATCGCCTGCTTCGCCATCGCGTCGTACTACATGGTCATCGCCGGCTGGGTGCTCGCCTATGCCTGGAAGGTCGCTGCCGGCGTCTTCGTCGGGCTCGATCGTCCCGGGGTGGCGGCGGTCTTCAAGGACTTTCTCGCCAGTCCGCTGGAGCTCTGCGGCTGGCAGATTGCGTTCATCGCCACCGTCGCCTTCGTCTCGGCGCGCGGCGTCGGTCGGGGCGTCGAGCTGGCGACGAAGCTGCGCGCCCCCATGCTGCTCCTCCTGCTGATGGTCCTCGCGGGGTACGCACTCGCCAAGGGCGACGTCGCAGCCGGCCTCGCCTTCGCCTTCGAGCCCAACTTCGCGGCGATCACGCCGCCCGTGGTGCTCGCGGCAGTCGGCCAGGCGTTCTTCGCCACCGGGGTCGGCATGGCGATGATGCTCGCCTACGGCGCCTACCTGCCGCGCGGGACCTCGCTGGTGCGCTCGGCGCTCGGCATCACCGCCTCGATCCTGCTGGTTTCGCTACTCGCGACGCTGATGATCTTCCCGCTGGTCTTTCGCTATGGCATGGATCCGGCGGGCGGACCGGAGCTGGTCTTCGGCGTCCTGGCGACGGTTTTCGCCGAGATGCCCGGCGGACGGCTCGTCGGCACCCTCTTCTTCGTGCTGCTCTTCCTGGCCGCGTTCACGCCGTCGCTCGCGGCCTACGAGCCGATGGTCGCCTGGCTGGAGCAACACCGCCGCGTATCGCGCCGGCGGGCGGTGGCGATCGTCGCGGCAGCGCTCTGGGTAGTGGGCCTGGGAACGGTGCTGTCGTTCAACCTCGGATCGACCTGGCATCCGCTGGCGTGGATTCCATCGTTCGGCCACCGCAACTTCTTCGACGTGATCGACTACGTCGCCTCGAACCTCCTGCTGCCGGTCGGCGCCTTCGCCACGAGCCTGTTCGTGGGCTGGCGGCTTCCTCCCGCTTTCCTGGCGGAGGAGCTCGCCGAGACGTCGCCGTTCGCGCGCCGGCTCTGCGTCTGGGCGCTGCGCTGGGTCTGCCCGCTCGCGATCGCTGCGATCTTCGTCTCGGCGCTCTTCTGAGCCGAGGGCGCTCCGGGACGGATCCCGGCGCAGCGCTGCGGCGGCGGCTCCGGCTCAAGGTACCGTCGCGCTCCAGTTCAGGGCGCTCGAGCGCTCGAAGCCGTCGTCGAAGATCAGCCGGCAGATCAAGGGCAGTGCGGTGTCGCACTGGATCTCCGAGATCCAGGTCCGCCAGACGTTGGTCGCCGGCGCGAACTCCGTGACGTTCCAGAGCGTGTTGCAGGTCCAGTCGCGATGGATCCCCATGTAGTCGCCCCAGCGATTGCGACCGTTGTAGTACCGGTTGTAGGTGCCGGAACCGCTGATGATGTTCCAGAAGGGTCCGCCGGCATCGACGGTGAAGTCGGAGTAGTACTTGAACAGGCCGGAGGGGTACTGCGTGTTCGAGGACCAGCTCATCGCAACCCCCACCTCGGGGTCCGCCACGTCGGTCCCGCACAGGCTGACGTTCGGGTAGTAGTAGTGGTCGCTGCCGAAGTAGTAGGTGATGTTGCGGTCCTCGGCGCGCGTGTCGACATCGACCTTGCTGACGTAGAAGCCGGTGTTGCCGGTACCCGCATCATTGAGGGCGAAGTAGACCTTGCGGTTCGAGTAGGCGGCGTTCTGGACGCCGGCATAGAACATTTCGATGTCGTCGGCGACGGCGCCCGGCTGGGAGGCGAGCCCCGGCTCGGCATAGGCCTGGACCGTCGCCGAGTTGCGCACCAGGGTCGGCGCGGTGCGCGGACCGGTCAGTTGCCAGACGCAGGCCTTGTTGCCGCTGGAGGTGAAGGTGTTGACGAAGAAGGTCTCCTGTCCGCCGGCGACCGTATGCGCGATGGCCGGCTGGATCTCGAAGACGAGCGGGTTGCCGGGCTCGTTCCAGCGCAGGTCCCAGAAATACCAACCGGCGCCGCTGCCGCCGGTAAAGACGGTCGCTCCGATGCTGAAGATGAGCGAGCTGGTGAAGCCGCCCGCCCAGGGGAAGGACGGGCCGGTGAAGTAGAGACCCCA
>JBGARM010000292.1:0-4458 GCA_044230215.1 Thermoanaerobaculia bacterium
CCTGGAGGAGCTCGACGGTGAAGCCGGGGCTGCCGCCGGACCGCTCGGCCACCTCGAAGGCGAGGCCCGGGTCGAGCGGCAGCATCCGGCGGGCGAGGTGCTGGCGGGCCTGCTCGGACAGCGGTCCGAGCTCGATCGCCTCGCCGCCGGGCGTGGCAAGATTCCCACCGGAGAGATGCCTTCATGACGAAAGCTCGAGCGTTCGCTCTGGCCATCGCGCTGTCTTGCGCCGCGTGCGCACTCCTGTCGTGCGAGCGCCCGGCGTCGCCGCCGGGGTCGGGATCTGCGGCAGCGGCGGCCGAGGTCCCGCCGGCCGCGAGCGCCGTGCCGGCCGGTCCGCACGGCAGCGGCGGCGCCGGCGAGAAGGCGCTCTCGGCGGAGGGCTCGACCATCACGACGGCGAGTCTCCGCTTCGATCTGCCCGCCGCCTGGCGACGCGAACAGCCATCGATGGGGATGCGCCTGGCGCAGGCGGTGGTACCGGGAGAGAGCGGCCCCGGCGAGCTCGCGGTCTTCCATTTCGGCGCCGGTCAGGGCGGCGGCGTCGAGTCGAACTTCGAGCGCTGGCTCGGGCAGATCGAGCAGCCCGCTGGGAGCAAGCCCGAGCGCGGTGAGCTCTCCGCCGCCGGCTTCAAGGTCTCCTGGATCGACGCCCGCGGCACCCTCCTGCCCTCCGGCATGGGCAGCGGACCGGCGACGCCGCAGGTCGGCTACCGGCTGCTCGGCGCGGTCGTCGAGGGCGCGGGCGGCCCCTGGTTTTTCAAGGTGACCGGCCCGGAAGCGACCCTCGAAAGCCAGCGCCAGGCGTTTCTCGCCCTGTTGCGCGGCGTCCGCCGGCCGTAGCCCTTCCCGAACGCCCCGGGACGGGCGCCCTCTGCTAAGCTCGAAGACCCGCCGGGCCGGATCCACCGGGGCCACTCGAGAGAGAGTCATGACCGCCAACGCCAACCCTTCCAACGACGTTTTCGCCCTGATCGAACGCGAGCAGGGCCGCTACCTCGCCGAGCTCAAGGAGTATCTCCGCATCCCCTCGATCTCGACCGACCCGGACTACAAGGGCGACGTCGACCGCTGCGCCGACTGGCTGATCGGCAAGCTCCAGGCCGCCGGCCTCACGACCGAGAAGATCGCCACCGACGGCCATCCGCTGGTCTACGCCGAATGGCTGGGCGCCGGTCCGGGACTGCCGACCGTGCTGTTCTACGGCCACTACGACGTCCAGCCGCCGGATCCGCTCGACGAGTGGCGCAACCCGCCGTTCGAGCCGACGGAAGAGGGCGACCTCCTCGTCGGCCGCGGGACGACCGACGACAAGGGGCAGTCGTACGCCCACGTCAAGGCGGTCGAGGCGATGCTCGCGGTGCGCGGGAAGCTCCCCGTGAACGTCAAGTTCATCGTCGAAGGCGAGGAAGAGGCGGGCGGCGAGGCGATCGAGAAGTACGTCCGCGCCGACGCCGGCAAGAAGCTCGCCTGCGACGCGGTGGTGATCTCCGACACCTCCCTGTGGGCGCCGGGCATTCCGGCGCTGACCTACGGTCTGAAGGGTCTCGCCTACTTCGAGATCCGCGTCCAGGGGCCGAATCGCGACCTGCATTCCGGCGTCTACGGCGGCGGCGTCACCAACCCGGCGAACGCTCTGGCCGAGATCATCGCCAGCCTGCGCGACAGCACGACCGGCGAGATCAAGGTCGCCGGCTTCTTCGACGACGTCCGGCCGCTCGCCGACTGGGAGCGCAAGGAGTTCGCGGCGCTGGGCTTCGACGAGAACGAGGTGAAGACCGACCTGGCGGTCGACGCCCTCACCGGCGAGCCGGCCTACAGCTACGTCGAAAGGACCTGGGCCCGCCCGACCTGCGACGTCAACGGTCTGTGGAGCGGCTACCAGGGCAAGGGGGCGAAGACGGTGCTGCCGGCCAAGGCTGGCTGCAAAGTCTCGTTCCGCCTGGTCGCCGACCAGAAGCCGGCGCGGATCGCCGAGCTCGTGCGGGCGCACGTCGCCAGGGTCACGCCCCCCGGCGTCACGGTCGAGGTCGAGTATCTCCACGGCGCCGACCCGGTGGCGGTCGACGCGACGGGTGCGATCGCCCAGGAGGCGCTCGCGGCGCTCGAGGAGGTCTGGGGCAACCGGGCGCTGCGCACCCGTAGCGGCGGCTCGATTCCGATCGTCGGTACCTTCTCGGGCGTCCTCGACGTGCCGGTGCTGCTGATGGGCTTCGGACTCGAAGACGATCGCCTGCACTCGCCGAACGAGAAGTTCAACATCAGCCACTTCTACTCCGGGATCCGCGCCGTGGCCCGCTTCCTCGACCGGCTCGCGGCGATGCCGGCGCAGACGGCGACCCGGTCGGACGTCGGCGCATGACCGCCACCCACAAGAAGCCGCCGATCGAGCGCGAGCTCAAGTTCGCCGGCGTCGATCTCGACCAGTTGCGTTCCCGTCTGCTCGAGCTCGAGTGCGAGCGCCTCGGGCCGCCGTCGAACGAGGACAACTGGCTGCTCGACCGCAACGGTGAGCTGGTCAAGTCCGGCGGCGTGCTGCGCGTCCGCCAGGACGGGCGCGGCGCCCTCATCACCTTCAAAGGGCCGGCCTCCTTCGACGGTCCGGCGAAGCTGCGCCGCGAGCTCGAGATCGAGGTGCAGGATTCGGAGAGTGCGCTCGCCCTTTTTACCGCCCTCGGCTACGAGGTGGTGCGGCGGTACCAGAAGATCCGCGAGGAGTGGCGGCTGGGCTCCGAGACCATCTGTCTCGACCACACCCCGATCGGCGACTTCGTCGAGTTCGAGGGCACCAAGGCCGAAGCGGTCGCCAAGCGCTGCGGCTTCGACCTCGCCACCTCGTTGAACAAGAGCTACCTCATGCTCTACGAGGACTACATCGCCGAGCACCCCGACGCGCCGCGCGACATGATCTTCCGCGACAACCCCTGAACGCCCGGGTCGCCGCGACCGCCTGAGGTCGTCGCGACCCGCGCTTGCGCCACCGCCATCGTGCCGCCCCCCCGCCTGCGCGCGCTCGTCCTCGCCGCCGGCCGCGGCGAGCGTCTGCGGCCGCTCACCGCGACGTTGCCCAAACCGCTCCTGCCGGTCGGCGGGCGGCCGCTCCTCGCCTGGACGCTCGAACGTCTGCGCGCCGCCGGCTGCGAGGCGGTGGCGATCAATCTGCATCATCTCGGCAGCCAGATCCGCGACCGCTTCGGCGCGAGCTTCCGCGGCATGCCGCTGGTCTACTCCGAGGAGGAGCAGCTTTTAGGCACCGCCGGCGCTCTGCCGCCACTGCGTTCCTTCTTCGAGCCGGCCGACCGGGTGATCGTCGTGAACGGCGACAGCCTCTGCCGCTGGCCGATCGAAGCGCTGCTTGCCGCGCACGCCAGGCGCCAGCCGGCGGCGACCCTCCTCGTCCACCGCAAAGCCGACCCGCGCGCCTTCGGCGGCGGCGTCGCGCTCGACGACGACCGCATCGTCGCTTTCCGCCGCGGCAGTCTCGCCGACGCTGCGGCTCGCAGGCACTTGGTCTTCGCCGGCGCGCAGGTCCTCGAGCCGGAGCTCCTGGCGCGCATCCCCGAAGGCCCGGGCGACCTCGTCACCGTGCTCTACGAACCGCTCCTCGCCGCGGGCGCGCCGCTCGCCGCGGTGGTCACCGAACGGCTCTGGCACGACCTCGGCACGCCGCAGCGCTACCTCGACGCCGTCCTCGACTGGATCTTCCGCGGCTCCCGCCAGGCGGCAAGGGTAGTCAAAGGCGCCGAAGTCGACACGAGCGCCAAACTGCGCCGCACGATCGTGGAGGCCGGAGCGCATATCGATTCGGAGGCGGATTTGCGGAACTGCGTGGTGATGCCCGGCGGAAAGATCGGTAAAGGGGTATGGCTGAACCGGTGCGTCGTCGGGACTGGCGCCACCGTTGCGGCGGGCACGCAAGCCGAGTCGACCCTCTTCACGATGGGATCGGAGACTTCAGGGACCGAGTTGACGAGGATCGCGCGATGACGCCGCGACAGCTTTTTCCCTTTGCTGGTCTTTTCGCCGCGCTGATCGCAAGCGCCAGTGCGGGCGCGTCCGCGCCCGGGGAAACAGAAAGGAACGCAGAAGCGACCACGATGGCCGCGCCGCGGCTGGTCTTCTCGCAGCTCGGCCAGGACGTCTCGCTGCGCGGTCTCTCGGTGGTCGACGACCGCGTCGTCTGGGTGAGCGGCGAGAAGGGGACGATCGCCCTCTCGACCGACGGCGCCCGGAGCTTCCAGCTGCGCAAGCCGCCGGAGTTCGCCGGGCGCGACTTCCGCGATATCGAAGGCTTCGACGACCGCCGCGCTGTGGCGCTCGCGGTCGGCGCGCCGGCGCGCGGCGCGACCGATGCAATTTCGATATGGGTGGCGCCGGTCACCCTGCCCGAGTCGGTCGACCGGCCGCAGATGGTGGTTCGCGTGGCGCCCAATCGCGTCGCGATACTCGATGGTCATC
>JBGARM010000293.1:0-4430 GCA_044230215.1 Thermoanaerobaculia bacterium
ATCACCGTGGCGGACTCGATGCAGAACGTGGACGTGACCATCAAGGTGGACGTCTCCAACTGGTTCGCCGATGGCGCGGGCGGCCTGGTGGATCCGGCGACCGGCATCAAGGGCGGCGCAAACGACAACCTCGTCCGCAACAACATCGAGGCCTCGTTCCACGCCTTCCACGACGGGAACCACGACGGGCACGACGACGACGGCAGCGACGACGACTAGCGGGTAGCCGCAGGGGCCGGTGGGTGTGGGCGGCTCTCGTGTGGCCGCCCATGCGCACTGGCCCAAGGAGCAGAGACCTGAGCGAAACGACCTGGAAGATTGCCATCGTGCGACTCTCGGACAGCTTCCGGACGACGATCGCGGAACTCGCGAGCGATCTCGGCGCCAGCCTCCAGGAATGGAAGCCCGGCGACGGCGAAGCGCCGGCCACCGGAACCACCTGCACGCTGCTGCTCGCGGGAGGCGCCGAGGGCCAGGCGCTCGATCTGCTGGCCACGATGCCTCCCGCGATGACGCGCTATGTCATCGGGGGGTCGCCCGATCACCGGATCGCGGCGGCGGTCATTCAGCGGGGGGCGCGCGACTACTTCGCGCTGCCGGAGGATCTGGACCTGCTGCGCCGCTCGCTCCGGCGCGAGCGGGATGAGGCAGCCGGCAAGGCCAATGCGGTCGTCTTCGCCGCCGACGAGCGCCGGCTGTCAGGCTTCGAGGCGATCATCGGCAGGAGCGCGACCCTCAAGCGCTCGCTCGATCAGGCCCGCCGGGTTGCGCAGCACCGCGACGTGACCGTGCTGATCGGGGGCGAGACCGGCACCGGCAAGGAACTGCTCGCACGGGCGCTGCACTACGACAGCCCCAGGGCCGCGGCACCGTTCGTCGAGATCAACTGCGCCGCGATCCCGGCCAACCTGCTCGAGAGCGAGTTGTTCGGGCACGAGAAGGGTTCGTTCACCGGTGCGACCGGAGCCAAGCCGGGTCTCATGGAGCTGGCGCATGGCGGCACGATCTTCCTCGACGAGATCGGCAGCCTGCCGCTCGACCTGCAGCCGAAGCTGCTCAGGGCACTCGAGAGCCGGGAGATTCGCCGGGTCGGCGGGCAGACGACGCGGAAGGTGGATGTCCGGGTGATCGGCGCCACCCACATGGATCTGGGTGCGGCAGTGAGTCGCGGAGAGTTCCGCGAAGATCTGTACTACCGGCTCAACGTCGTGGCGCTGGTGCTGCCGCCGCTCCGCGACCGGGGCGAGGACATCGAGATCCTGGCGGAGAACTTCGCCAACCGGCTGGCGGCACAGTATGGCCTGCCGATGCCGGAACTCAGTCCCGAAGTCCGCGCGGCACTCCGGGCCCACAGCTGGCCCGGCAACGTGCGTGAGCTGAGAAATGCGATTGAGCGGGCACTGGTGCTGAGCGCGCCGGGCACGCTCGAGCTGGCGGAGCTGCCCACCGGGCGCCTCACCGCCGAGCCGGCGCAGCCAGGCGTGCTGCCGTTCCCGGCGACGCTCAGAGCGATCACCCAGTCGGCATCCCAGGCGATGCTCGACCTGGTCGACGGAAACAAGAGTGAGGCAGCCCGCAGGCTCGGCATCTCCCGGCCCCGGCTGCAGCGGATTCTGGACGGACAGAGCGACGACGAGTAGCGCGGGCCTCCGTGCCCGCGCGAGCAACGGCAAGTAGCGCGGGCCTCTGTGCCCGCGCCAGCAGTGAAATTCGGGGCGACCAGTGTGGTCGCTCGGCTATGCGGGCGGACCCCCTCGGTCGCCCCCTGAAAAGGAATGGAACCATGAAGCGCTTCTCCCCCTCGCTCCTCCTCGCCGCGGCGATCATCGCGGGGGCGGCCGCCTGCTCGGATTCGACCGGCGGCGGCCAGATCACCAAGCCGCCCGCCGCACTCAACTACGTGCACCTGGCGGTGACGTTCTCCCAGCCATGCGCCGACAGTGTTGGAGCCTGGTTCCACAAGAGCACAAACGGCAGCGATCAGGAGCTGGCGCTCGAATTCCCGACCTCGGGCAATCTGGCGGACTGCACCAACGGGGGAGAGACCGAGGACTTCATCCGGCTCAAGCTGGACCGTCAGGCACTCGCGGCGCTGCCGAACGGGACGCCGATCGCCAATGGCGATTCGGTGTTCATCAGCATCGTCTGGGCGCAGGGGGACAGCGTGCTGTTCCACCTGCAGCCGACCGGGCTGACCTTCGACCCGTCGCACAAGGCGGAACTCAAGATCAGCTTCGGCGAGACCGACGAAGCGAGCGACACGACGATCGTCAACCAGCTCTCCGTCTGGCGCCAGGCGCTCCCGACGGACGACTTCGTGAAGCTCTCGTCCACCAGGCTGGATGCCGAGCAGGAACTGGAAGTGAAGCTGAACGGCTTCAGCCGGTACGCGATCGCCTACTAGGCCAGAGCGAGTCCATGACCGAGCAGACCCACGACTCCGACGATCCCGCCCGCGAGCTGCGCCAGCTCGTGGACGCGGGACGCTTCCGTGAGGCCCTCGACGCGCACCAGCGCGTCGAGCCGGCCCGGCGGCGGCCGGAGGGTGAGCTGCTCGCGGCCACCGCCGCCACGCGGCTCGGCGACTTCAGCACCAGCGTCACCCTCGCCGAGTCGGCGCTGCAGCACTTCCGCGCCCGCGCCGATTCCGATGGCCGCATGCGGGCGATGAACCTGCTCGGAGCCGTCGCGTTCGAGCAGGGGCGGCTCGAGGATGCCGAGCGCTGCTTCGGCGAGGCGCTGGAGCTCGCGCGCGTGGTGGACGACACCCGCATGGCGGCCAATGCGTCGAACAACCTGGCGTCGGTCGCGCACCTGCGGAACCGCCCCGACCTGGCGCTGAGCCTGTACCGCACCGCGCTCCTGGCCTATCAGCGCCTGGGCGATCGCCGGGGCACGGCCCAGACCTATCACAACCTCGGACTCACCTTCCGGCAGCAGCGCGACTGGATGGACGCCGAGGCCGCGGCACTGCAGGCGGTCCGCCATGCGGAGGAGGTGGGCGAAGGCTCTCTCATGGCGCTGGCCGTCATGGGGCGGGCGGAGATCCACCTCGATCGCGGCGAACTCGACCTCGCCCGCCAGGAGCTCAGCCGCGCCGAACGACTCTGCCGCGAGACCGACGACGAAGTCGGCCTCGCCGAGGTCGCGCGACTGCGTGCGCTGCTCGCGCTGAGGGAAGGGAAATACGCCGTGGCCGTCGACCTCGCCGTCGCGGGACGGGATGTGGCGGCCAAGTATGGAGTCCTGCAGCTGCAGGCGGAGTGCGCCAGCGTCGCCGCCGTCGCGCTGCTCCGCCTCGGCCGGACTGAGGAGGCCGCCACCCGTCGCCAGGAAGCAACGCGCCTCTTCGAACGCCTGGGCGCGGAACAGCTGCAAGCGAACTTCGAGGAACTGCTGGGAGACACTAGGCACTAAGTACTAAGTACTTAGTACTAAGGACTTAGTGCTCGGAACTTCTACTCCTTCCAAACGAACATCATGAGATACCCCACCGTCGCCAGGCTCATCGAGGCGACGGTGAAGGACTTGTGAGGCGTCCACCCGCCCCGCTTCCCCGCCGCGATCCGGTCGTCAATGGCACTCAGGCTTGGCGCCTTGGCCACGCCGTAGATCATCGCCGCGTCGGAGGCAAGCATCAGCGCCGCGTGCACCCAGCGCCTCGTCTTGCCGCGCTGCACCTTGCTCGCCTCGGAGAGGTTGAGGATGCCCGTCACCGTGTTGACCGTGAAGACCCCCGCGAGCAGGTAGGCGGAGGGCCTGTGCACCTTGTCCGCCCAGAGCGGCGCGGCGCTGCCTTTCTGGAGTTCCTGCTGGCCCGAGAAGTAGGAGATCGCGAAGAGGGGCAGCACGGCATAGCCCGCCGCGCGATGGATATCGAGCCGGGTGTAGTAGCCGTCGGAGAGGGTGATGGCCCGCTTCCGTCGAACCGTATCTGGAACGACGTTGACAGTACCGAGTACCGAGTACCGAGTTCCGAGTGCTTGGTACTCGGTACTCGGAACTCGGAACTCGGAACTCGTTGGAAGCGTTCGCACATTCTCGAGTGTAGGCGCAAGGCTGACCAGCGCCTGCGCCAGGAACAAAGCGGGAAGGCCCATCGTGACTCCGGTTCGGCGTTGGGTTGACCGATCCAGAGTAGCGCGATGGGCCTCTTTGCCGGGGTGACGGTCGTCACCCTCGCTGCGGGACCGCTACACCGCCAGACGGGCCTCGTCCCAGAGGACCTGCTGCTTGTCGCTCTCGTACAGCTTGGCGAGGTTCACCACGACGTTCTTCCCGTCCTTCCGGAGCGCGAAGCGGTCCATGTTCCGGGTCGCCCGGCCGCTCATGAAGGTGCCGTCTGGCTGGTACTTGGACTTGTGCTTGGGGCACTGGAACCGCTGGTCGCTGTCGAGCCACTTGAGCGCGGTGTTCTGGTGCGGACACGA
>JBGARM010000294.1:0-4409 GCA_044230215.1 Thermoanaerobaculia bacterium
GCGGTATCTACGCCACCGTCCACGGGCGGCTCACGCCGGCGCGTCGCGGGACGACCGCGGCGGAGTTGGCGGCGGAGCTCGCGAGCTTCTATGCCGGCTGCCCGTTCGTCGCCGTCGGCGGAGCAGCGCCCGCCCTGACCGAGGTCGTGGGCACCAACCGGGCGCGCCTCGGCGTTGCCTGCGCCGCCGGGTCGATCGCCGTCACCGTGGCGATCGACAACCTGGTCAAGGGCACCGCCGGCGGCGGCGTTCAATGGCTGAACCGGATCTACGGCTTCGACGAGGCGACCGGCCTCGGTGCCGCCAGTCTGGGATGGTTCTGAAGTGGGAGGAGAAGAGATGATCGCCAGTCCTTTGGCAGGCAGCGAGACCGGCACGGAACCGACGGCAGCGGAGCTCGAGGCGCGCTATCTGCTGCCGGTCTACAAGCACCTTCCCGTCGAGCCGGTGCGCGGCGAGGGGGTCTGGCTCGAGACCCGCGAGGGCCGGCGGATCCTCGATCTCTATGGCGGACACGCCGTGGCTCTCTTGGGCTACGGTCACCCGCGGCTGCTCGCGGCTCTCGCCCATCAGGCGGGCGAGCTCCAGTTCCAGTCGAACGCGGTCGCCAACCTGGTGCGCGGCCGGGCTGCCGAGGCCTTGGTGGGCTTCGCGCCCGAGGGTCTCGAACAGGCGTTCTTCGTCAACAGCGGCGCCGAGGCGAACGAGAACGCCCTGCGCCTCGCCTTTCGCAAGACCGGCCGGCGCAAGATCGTCGCGGTCGAAGGGGCTTTCCACGGCCGCACCGCCGCCGCGGCGGCGGTCTCCTGGGGCTCGGAGCGCTGGTACGGCTTTCCGTCGAAGCCGTTCGACGTCGAGTTCGTGCCGCGCGGCGACTTCGGCCGGCTGGCGCAGGCGGTCGATGGCGACACCGCGGCGTTCATCCTCGAGCCGGTGCAAGGCCTGGCGGGGGCCTATGCCCTCGGCCGCGAGTACCTCGTCGCCGCCCGCGAGGCGACCGAGAAGGCCTCCGCCCTGCTGATCTTCGACGAGGTGCAGTGCGGCCTCGGTCGCAGCGGCGCGCCGTTCTCGGCGCGGCTGCATGGCGTGACACCCGACCTGCTGACCGTCGGCAAAGGTCTCGCCGGTGGCCTGCCGGCGGCGGCGCTCCTCGCCCGGCCGGAGGCGCTGCCGCGACTCGTCGCCGGCGACCTCGGCACTACCTTCGGCGGCGGTCCGCTGGTCTGCGCGGCGATCGAGGCGACGCTCGGCGCGATCGTCGAGGAGGGGCTGATGCCGCGCGTGCGGGTGGTCTCGCGCGCGCTCTTCGCCCTGGCCGGCCGCGGCCCGGTGGTCGCCGTCCAGGGCGAGGGCCTGCTCCTCGGGCTGCGCACGCGGCGACCGGCGAAAGAGATCCAGGCCGAGCTCCTCGAGCGCGACATTCTGGTCGGCACCAGCGACGATCCCTTCCTCGTGCGGCTGCTGCCGCCGCTCACCCTCGGCCCCGAGCACGTCGCGCTCCTCGCCGGGGCCCTTTCCGGGCTCGGCGCGTGAAGCGACTGCTCTCCCTGGCCGAGCTGCCGCGCGAGGAGGTCGTCGACCTGCTCGCACTCGCCGGTCGGCTCGAGCAACGGGGTGATCCCCAGGCGCTCGCCGGCCGGATCCTCGGGCTGCTGTTCTTCAACCCGTCGCTGCGCACCCTCGCTTCGATGCAGGCGGCAATGGCGAAGCTCGGCGGCACGAGCTTCGTGGTGACCCCCGGAGGCTCGAGCTGGAAGCTCGAGACCCGCACCGGGGTGGTGATGGACGGCGACGCCTCGGAGCACGTACGCGAGGCGCTTCCGGTGCTCGCCGGCTACGCCGACGTGCTCGGCGTGCGCGCCTTCGCCTCGGGGACCGATCTCGCCGCCGATCTCGCCGACGCGAGCTTCCGCGCTCTCGCCGCGCTCTCGCCGACGCCACTCGTCAACCTCGAGTCGGCGATCGATCACCCCTGCCAGGCGCTCGCGGACTGGAAGACGCTCGACGAGCTCGCGGTGCCGCGGCACGGCAAGCTCGTTCTCACCTGGGCGAACCACCCCAAGGCGCTGCCGCTCGCGGTGCCGGCGGCCGTGCTGCGGATGGCGGCGCAGCGCGGCATGGAGGTCACCGTCCTGCGGCCGGAGGCCTACGCCCTGCCGCCGGCGCTGATCGCCGAAGCGCGGACGCTCGCGGCGGACAACGGCGGCAGCGTCGCCGAGACTGGCGATCGCGCGGCGGCGCTCGCCGGTGCGGAGGTCGTCTACGCCAAGTCGTGGGCGTCGGCGAAGCACTACGGCGACGGCGCGAAGGAGGCCGAGCTGCGCGCCGGTCTCGCCGCCTGGTGCGTCGACGAGAGCTGGTTCGAGAGCGCTCCCGGCGGGCGCTTCATGCACTGCCTGCCGGTGCGGCGAAACGTCGTCGTCACCGACGCCGTGCTCGATTCGCCGCGCAGCGTGGTGGTGCGGCAGGCGCACAATCGCCTGTGGGTTCAGATGGCGGTGCTGCACAAGATGCTCGCCGGCGGCAGTTCCACCCGGGCCCATTTGGGCTGAAGCAGCAGAACCAAGGAGAAGCGATGAAAGACGTCGGACAGAGGAGCGATCGCATGACCGAAGTGGCGGGGCTGAAGCACGCCCTGCCCTACCTCCGCCTCTTCCAGGGCAAGACCTTCGTCGTCAAGCTCTCGGGCGAGGCGATCGAAGAGGAGGGGCGTCTGCTGCTCTTCCTCGAACAGATCGAGGTCCTGCACCGGCTCGGCATCCGCGTCGTCCTGGTGCACGGCGGCGGACCGCAGACGACGGCGCTCGCCGACCGGCTGGGTCTCGCGACGCAGAAGATCGACGGCCGGCGGGTGACCGACGCCGCGACGCTCGAGGCGGCCGTCATGGCCATGGCCGGCAAGGTCAACACCGCGCTCCTCGCCGCCTGCCGGCGGGCCGGCGTCGCGGCGGTCGGTCTCTCCGGGGTCGACGCCGACCTGGTCGAGGCGCGCAAGCGCCCGCCCATTCCTGCCGCCGACCAGCGGGCGGCGGCGGTCGACTACGGCTTCGTCGGCGACGTCGTGGCGGTGCATCCCCGGGTGGTGCAGAAGCTCCTCGACGACGGCTACGTCCCGGTCGTGGCGCCGCTCGCCGCCGACGCGGCGGGGGCGATCCTCAACGTCAACGCCGATACCATCGCTGCCGAGCTGGCCGTCGCGCTGGGGGCCGAGAAGCTCCTCTTCGCGGTGGCGGTGCCGGGCCTCCTCGAGCGCGCCGACGATCCCGCCTCGCTGGTCTCGCTGGTCGACCTCGCGGGTCTGGCCGAGCTCGAGAGCCAGGGGGTGGTCACCGGCGGCATGCTCCCCAAGTCGCGGGCGATCGCCCGCGCGCTCGAGAGTGGCGTGCCGCGCGTCCACCTGGTGCCGTTCGCGACCCCCGACGCGCTGCTCGTCGAGCTCTTTACCAACGAGGGGATCGGCACGCTGGTGGTGCCCTCGGTCGCCGCGCTCTCCGCCTCCTCCCCCGGATCGGCGGCGCCGGCGCTGCCAGCTCTGGCGTGAGGCCGCCTTGCGCCTGAGCCGCGAGGAGCTCCTCGCCCTGCATCGCGAGTTGGTCGCGACGCCGTCGGTCTCCGGCGACGAAGTCGCCATCGTTGCGTTGCTGTTTTCTCTTCTTCAGGCCCGCGGCGCATCGGTCGAGCCTGTAGGTGGCAGCCTCTTGGCCTGGACAGGAAAAACTCCGGCAAAGGGAGACGTGGACAGCACGGCGCTGGTGGTGTTGAACACCCATGTCGACACCGTGCCGCCTGCGCCGGGTTGGACGCGGGAGCCGCACCAGCCGTCGTGCGTCGAGGGCAAGGTCTTCGGTCTGGGTGCGAACGACGCCAAAGCATCGGTGGCGGCGATGGTCGGGGCGTTCCTCGCGGTCGCGGAGGCCGACCTGCCGTTCGCCCTGGCGTTGATGCTGGTGCGCGGCGAGGAGACGAAGAGCGTCGGGACCGCAGAGGTCGTCGCCGAGCTCGCGCAGCGCGGGCTCGTGCCGACGATGGCGGTGGTCGGCGAGCCGACCGGGCTCGACCTCGCGGTGGCGCAGAAGGGGCTGCTCGTCCTCGAGCTGGTGGCGCGCGGCGAGGCCGCGCACGCGGCGCACGCGCGGACGCTCGGGGCGCCCAACGCCATCGTCGCGCTGGCGCGCGATCTCGCCGCCGTCGCGACGCTGCCCGAGGGGCCGCTCGATCCCTACCTGGGGCGCGCTAGCGTGGAGCCGACCGTCGTCTCCGGCGGCTCGGCGAGGAACGTCGTCCCCGCCGAGGCGCGCGCCGTGCTCGACTGCCGCACGGTGCCGGCCGAGCCGCCGGCAGAGCTGCTCGAGCGTCTGCGCGCTGCCGTCGAGAGCGAGATCGTCGTGTTGTCGGATCGCCTGGTGCCG
>JBGARM010000295.1:0-4374 GCA_044230215.1 Thermoanaerobaculia bacterium
GGAATCTCGATCTCGCGGGTCGCCGAAGCGCGCACCAGCTTCGGGTCGAGCTCGGCGAGGCTCTCGGTCACCAGCACGATGACGATGTTCTTGGCCGAGAGCACCGGGTCCTGCGCCCACTTGCGCAGGTAGACCAGCACCGCGCGGTCTTCCGGCGTGCGATAGGAGGCCTCGCCGTTGGGCACCAGCGTTTCGGCGTACGGCAGCAGGAGCACCACGGGCCGCGCCGGCTGAAGCGTCGCGCAGTGGCGGAAGTACGAATCGAGCAGGGCGAAGGCGTTGGCGGCGTCGCGCGGCAGCGCCTCGCTCCAGCCGGTGCCATGCACCGCGTCGTAGGCCTTCAGGCGCTCCATGAAATGCTGTTTCGCCTGCGGCGTCGCGAAGCCCAGACCCTCGGCGCGGTTGTAAGTCAGGCGGGAGGGCCAGGAAGCGAACAGCACTTCGGTCAGGAAGTTGTCGAGCAGCTGGAAGGAGAGCCCCGACTCCTGCCGCACCGGGATGAGATCGGCCGGCAGGCCGTGGATCACGAAGGTGTTCGCCTGCTTCGCGGCCACCGTCCGGGCGAGCGTCGCCGCCCAACCGGGGAGGCTGCTGAAGAAGCCCTTGGCCGGCGCGTCACTCATCGCCGGCTCCGCGACCGCTCCGGCGGAGGCGGCGGCACCGGCGGCAGGACCGGGAGGCGCAACCGCGGTCCCAGCGGCTCGCGCTCTTCGACCTGCGGCAGCGCGCCCAGCATGCGCTCCATCTCCTCCACCGACGCGTGGTCGGCTTCGACCTGCGCCAGCACGTCGTCGATCTCGACCGAGAAGGCCGTGGCGTCGGTGGCGGCGACCGACTTCTGCAACAGCAGCTGGAGCAGCGCCTCGAGCGAATCGAGCTCGGCCGCGAGCGCGGCGCTGTTCTGCTCGTTCTTCTCCACCGCCAGGACGAGCTGGCGCTGGATCTCGAGGTTCTTCTCCAGCGCTTCGCGCACGCGCGGCGCGAGCTCGGCGGTCGCCAGTTGCCGTTCGAGACGCTCGATCTCCTGCCGCACCCGGCCGTCGTCCGAGGCCCCGGCCATCTCGTCGTACTTCTGCAGCAACCAGAGCCGGCGCAGGAACGAGGCCAGCACGGCGTCGAACTTCGCCGCCTGATCGGCCATCACTCCCTGACTCGCCGGCGACAGGCCCTTGTAGTTCGCCTGGATGCGCTCGCAGAGCTGCTGCAGACGCTGCAGGCGGTTGCGCGCCGCGGCCGAGAGCGCTGACAGTTGCTGATCCTGCGACATCTCGACGGCCTCGCGAGCGGCGAACTTGCGCTCGATCTCGAGCCGGCGCTTCAGGCGCTCGACGAGGAACGGCAGGGTCATCATCTGCACCCCGGCCCAGAGCATCAGCGGCAGCGGCGACAGCGTGAGAGCGGAGAACCCGATCGCGCCGGCGGCCAGAATCGCCTGGTACTGGTTGGCGACCGCCTTCTTCAGGGCGGGATGATTCTCGAGGAAGCTCAACCGCTGGCGATCCTAGCCGCGCTCCGGCTGCTTCTGGGGCGTGGATTGTCCGGCGCTCTCGGCGGCGAAAGGCGCCGCCTCCTTCACCGCGTCGGGCTTCTTGATCCCCATCTCGACCTCGAACTCCGAGAGGATCGACTGCGCCTGCAGCTGCCGCGACTTGCGCTCGAGCTTGATGCGCTCGGTATCGAGGCCGCCGGTGGCGACCTCGACCGAGGCCTTCGACTCGGCGACCTTCTGGCGGATCTGGTCGAGGTACTTGTCGGTGGTCGCCGCCGTGCCGTAGGTGTCGAGCTCGGCGAGAGCGTTCGCGGCACTGCGCATGACCTCGGCCTTCTTCGACTCGGCGATCGCCTTGCGGCTCTGCTCGATGCGGGCGCGAAGCTTTTCCTTGATGTCGTCGACCGAGAGCTTGGCGTTCTCGAAGGCGTTCTTCGCCGCTTCCAACTGCTCGGTGGTCGACTGCACCTCGAGGCGCACCTGCTGCAGAGTCGCGGCGTCGTCCTCGGCCAGGCGCCTGGCTTCGGGGCTGCCGTCGGCGAGCGCGGTCTTGATCGAGGCGACGAGCGACTTCTCCTTGCGCTGTGCCTCGAGCAGGTCCTGCTCGAGGCGGATCTCGGTGGCGCGGGTGGTCACCAGGATCTGGTTCAGCTTCGGCAGGGTGTTGCGCATCTCCTCGATCGACTCCTGCAGCATGACCTCGGGGTCCTCGGCGTAGGAGATGAAGAAGCCGAGCCAGGACTTGATCACACGGACGAGACGGCTGAACATTTTCGTTCTCCTCAGGAGCCGGGCTTCGCGCCGTCGGCGGATTCGGTCGTGATCGGATTGCCGTCGACGAAGGGTGCGACGGCGGACTGGAGCTTGCGCTCTTCGAGGCGCTTGCCGGCGCTCCACTCGGAGAGCCGCGCGGTGAGCTCGGAGACGGCGCGGACGTTGGCGGCCATGGTGGCGCGGTGGCGCTCGGTGAGGCTGTCGATCTCGGCCTGGAGCTGGGCGTTGGCGCGCTCCGCCGCGGCCTGGCGTTGGGCGACCTTGGCCTGCAGGAACTGCTCGAAGCGGTCGAGCGCCTGGTCGCGGCGGACGGCGTCCTGGATCACTTCGCCGATCGCCACCGGCCCGCCAGGGTTCATCTTGAGGAAGCCGGCGAGCGCCGAAGCCTTCGCCTGTGGCGGAAGCTCTGCCAGCCCCGGACTCTGCAGCATCTCGAGGATCTTGAACGCGGTGAAGCCGTGCGGCGGCTCGCCGATGCCGGCGGCGCGATAAACCGACGGGAAGTCGGGCAACTCGAGATCGTCGTCGGAAGCCTCCGCGGCAGCCGTCGCAGCGCCGGTCGATGGCGCCGCGACGGCCGGCGTCGAGGCGGCACTCCGGCGCCGCTTCGCCAGCGCCGCTTCGTCGATCGGTTTCGGCGGCGGCAGGCTGCGCAGCAACTCCTCGATCTCGCGCGAATCGGCCGGACCGCCGGCCGGCGGCCTCCCCGACGACGCCGCGGCAGGCGCCTCGGGCCCGGCCTCGGCCGTTTCGGTGACCTCCACCAGCTTGAGCTTGCTCAGGACCTCTTTGAGCCCCATCGGTCGACGCGCCCTCCGCTTGCGACTGCGAACGTCGCGGATTCTACGCGGTTTAGGTCGCCCGCGGGGCGATGCCGAGATCGCCCAGGATCTCGCCGGCTGCGCGCTCTCCCGACTCGCAGCCACCCTCCATGAAGCCCTGGAAGTCGACCGAGGTGTGCTCGCCGGCGAAGTGGAGATTGCCGACCCGCTCCCCCTCGGCGCCGCCGATCGTCGTCCACTGCCCGACACGGTAGCTGGCATAGCTGCCGCGGGTGAACTCGAAGCTCGGCCAGTGGAATCTGGCCTCGCCCAGGCGTCGCTCCGAGACGCCGGGGAATACCCGCTCGAGCTCGCGGGCGAAGCGCTCCGACTGCGTCGCCGGAGTCCCCTGGCCGATCTCGACGCCGCGCTCGCCGCCGGTGTAGCAGACCAGGATCCCGGCTTTCCCCGGCTGCATCCGCGTCGCCTCCCAGGTGAGCTGGATCGGCAGATCGGTGAGGACGCTGCCGTTCGACCCCGGGGCGCGACCTGGGCTGCGGTCGTTCCCGCCCCTGGGCGCGCGCCAGACGCGGTCCGAGAAGCCGACCATCAGCTTGGCGTTGGTGCCGTACCCCAGCTCGGCGATCGCCTGACGCTTGACCGCCGGCAGCGTGAGGTCGAGCCGGACGTCGCGCAGCAGCGTGAACGGCAGAGCCAGCACGACCTGCTCGGCGCCGACTTCGAAGCTCGAGCCGCCGCGCCGCACGGTCAGGACGAAGGAGCCGTCGCTCTTCGCCGCCAGAGCCTCCAGACGGACGCCGGTCTCGATCTTCCCCGCCAGGCGCTCGCCGAGCCGCTGCGGAATCAGGTCGTTGCCGCCGCGCACGTGGAAGCGCTCGTCGCTCGCGCCGAAGACCTGGAACGGGTCCGGCTCGGTGTCGATCATCATCAGCAGGTTCCACGCCGACTGATCGCCGATCTCGAGGCCGTACTCGGTCGTATAGGCGACGTCGAGGAGCTTGCGGAACCAGCCGGAGCATTCGGCGCCGTCCAGCCATTCGGCGATCGACTGCCGGTCGATCGCTTCGCCGCCGTTGGGCTCGCGGTAGGAAACCGTTTCGCCGGTGACCGTCTCCCAGGCGGCGTCGATCCGCGCCGCGACGGGCGTGAACGCCTCGACCACCTCGGCGTCCGAGTACTGCCGGCCGTCGAACCAGAAGAGGTCCTTCGCCAGCCCGGGTTCGTAGAGCGAGAGATCGTCGAGCTCGAGGCCGAGCTCCGCCGCCAGGGCGCGGATCCGCCCGTGGCCGGTGTCGATCAGCTCGCCGCCGAGCTCGCAGTGCATGCCGT
>JBGARM010000296.1:0-4353 GCA_044230215.1 Thermoanaerobaculia bacterium
ACGTATTGGACGACCTCCTTCACGCCGTCTTTGCCCAGGGCCGGCTCCCAGGCCGCCATGTTCGCCTGACGGCCGCCGGTGATCGTGGTCTCGATCGCCTCGGGAGTGCCGCCCCACTTCCACTCCTCGTCGCGCAGATTGGGGTAGCCCGGCGCACCGCCGGCATCGGAGCCGTGGCAGGCGGTGCAGTAGTTGAGGAACAGGCGCTTGCCGATCTTCTGCGCCTCGGGGTCCTTGGCGAGCGCCTCGACCGGCATCGACCCGTAGCGGGCGTAGATCGGTCCGTAGGCGGCATCGGCCGACGCCATCTCCGAGCGGTACTGGTCCTCCTGCGTCCAGCCCTTGGTGCCGTTCCAGAAACCGAGTCCCGGGAAGAGCACCAGATAGAGGACGGCGAAGGCGATCGTGCCGTGGAAGAGCCACCGCCACCAGCCCGGCAGCGGGTTGTTGAGCTCGCGCAAGTCTTCATCCCAGACGTGGCCGGTGGTCTCTTCCTCGTTCGGCCGCTGCCCGCGGGTCACCGCGATCAGGAAAACGAAGCAGGCCGCCAGCGACAGGATCGCGGCGATGCCGATGTACCAGGGCCAGAAGTTGCTGGTGAATTCGCTCATTTCGTGCTCCCCGCGAGGTCCTCGGCCGTAAATTCCTCATCGAATGGGATGCGCTCGGCCTCCGCGAAGTCGGGCTTCACGCGCCGGCTCCAGGCCCAGGCGACGATGCCGACGAAGCCGGCCGCCGAAGCGAGGGTGAAGACGTTCTGCATCAGGATGGCGTCCACCGTCACCTCCTCGCCTTGACGGCGGTACCGAGGCCCTGGAGGTAGGAGATCAGGGCGTCGAGCTCGGTCTTGCCCTCGAGCTCGGCGGGTGCTCCGGCGATCTGCTCGTCGGTATACGGCGATCCGAGCTTGCGCAGGGTGCGCATCTTCGCCTGGATGAATGCCGGGTCGGCGCCGCCCGCCGGCGCCTTCGCCAGCCACGGGAAGCCGGGCATGATCGACTCCGGCACCAGATCGCGCGGATTGGTCAGGTGATCGCGATGCCACTCGTCCGAGTAGCGCCCGCCGACCCGCGCGAGGTCGGGGCCGACACGCCGGGAGCCGAACAGGAACGGCCGGTCGTAGACGAACTCGCCGGCCACCGAGTAGTGCCCGTAGCGCTCGGTCTCGGCGCGGAACGGCCGCACGAGCTGAGAGTGGCAGACGCTGCAGCCTTCGCGGATGTAGATGTCGCGACCGGTCAGGTCGAGCGCCGAATACGGCACCAGGCCTTCGACCGGCACGGTGGTCGACTTCATGTACCAGAGGGGGACGATCTGGACGAGGCCGCCGACGCTGATCGCGAGCAGAATGCCGACGATCAGCAGGGTGACGTTCTTCTCGATCTTCTCGTGCGGATAGGGCTGGGTCATGGCGCGCTCCGATCGGCTCAGTGGGCCAAACCCGGAATGGGCATGTCGACCGTGCGGGCGCCACGCGTCGTCCGCACGAGGTTGTAGATCATGATCAGCATGCCGGAGAAGTAGAGGATGCCGCCGAGGAAGCGCACCAGGTAGTAGGGGTGCATCGCCTGCACGGTCTCGACGAAGCTGTAGGTCAGGTTGCCTTCCGCGTTCACCGCCCGCCACATCAGGCCCTGCATCACGCCGCCCGCCCACATCGAGGTGATGTAGAGGACGATGCCGACGGTGGCGATCCAGAAGTGGAGCTCGGCGAGCTTGTTGCTGTAGAGCGGGCGCCCGAACAGTTTCGGGATCAGGAAGTAGAGCGCGCCGATCGACACGAAGCCGACCCAGCCGAGGGCGCCCGAGTGGACGTGACCGACCGTCCAGTCGGTGAAGTGCGACAGGGCGTTCACCGTCTTGATCGACATCATCGGTCCTTCGAAGGTCGACATGCCGTAGAACGACAGCGAGACGATCAGGAACTTGAGGATCGGATCGGTGCGCAGCCGGCTCCAGGCGCCGGAGAGCGTCATCATGCCGTTGATCATGCCGCCCCACGAGGGCGCGAGAAGCACCAGCGAGAAGACCATGCCGAGCGACTGCGCCCAGTCGGGCAGCGCCGAGTAGAGCAGGTGATGGGGACCGGCCCAGATGTAGGTGAAGATCAGCGCCCAGAAATGGACCACCGACAGGCGGTAGGAGTAGATCGGTTTCCCGACCTGCTTGGGGATGAAGTAATACATGATGCCGAGGAAGCCGGCGGTGAGGAAGAAGCCGACCGCGTTGTGGCCGTACCACCACTGCACCATGGCGTCCTGGACTCCGGCGTAGGCCGAGTAGGACTTCCACCACCCGGCCGGAAGCGCCAGGCTGTTGACGATGTGCAGCATCGCCACCGCCAGGATGAAGGCCATGAAGAACCAGTTGGCGACGTAGATGTGCTTGACCCGCCGCTTGGCGATCGTGCCGATGAAGACGATGGCGTAGGCCACCCAGACGACCGCGATCAGGATGTCGATCGGCCACTCGAGCTCGGCGTACTCCTTGCTCGTCGTGATCCCCAGCGGCAGGGAGACCGCCGCCGAGAGGATCACCAGCTGCCAGCCCCAGAAGGTGAAGGCGGCGAGCTTGCCGGCGAACAGCCGCACCTGGCAGGTGCGCTGGACGACGTAATACGACGTCGCGAACAGCGCGCAGCCGCCGAAGGCGAAGATCACCGCATTGGTGTGCAACGGGCGCAGGCGCCCGAAGCTGATCCACTGCAGATCGAAGTTGAGCGCCGGCCAGACCAGCTCGGCGGCGATCCAGAGGCCGACCAGCATGCCGACGACCCCCCAGACCACCGACATGACGGCGAACTGGCGCACAACTTTCACATTGTAGGTATCTTCCTCGGCCATTCCCTCTCCCCTCGCCTGCGATCGGATGGGCAACTCTTGGGCAAAACTCTAACGAGGAGTCGGTAGTGAGTGGCTACCCGGTTGGGTGGTGACGAAGGCGGGGGAGGGTGGCCAGGGAGACGGTAGCATTCGCGCCGTGACGACCTGCTTCCACTGCGGACTGCCGGTGCCCGACGCCGCGGGTGCAGGCACCTGGAGTGTCGAGCTCGACGGCGCTCTGCGCCCGCTGTGCTGCGCCGGCTGCGAGGCGGTGGCGCGGGCGATCGTCGCCGCCGGCGCCACCGACTACTACCGCCTGCGCACGGAGATGCCGCCGCAGGGGCGCGAGCTCGTGCCCGCCTTCCTCGACGAACTGGCGGTCTACGACCATCCGGCGGTGCAGCGCACCATGGTGCGCGATGCCGGCGAGCTCAAGGAGGCGGCGCTGCTGCTCGAGGATCTCTCCTGCGCCGCCTGCGTCTGGCTGGCCGAAAGAAGCGTCGGCGCGCTCGCCGGGGTGCGCGAGTTCTCGATCAACTACGCCACGCGGCGCGCCATGGTGCGCTGGGATCCGGCGGTCGCGACGCTGTCGCAGGTGCTGGGCGCGGTCGCCGCGATCGGCTTCACCGCCCACCCCTACGATCGCGAGCGCGCCCAGGAGGTTTTGGCGCGCGAGCGCCGCGACCGCCTGCTGCGTTTCCTCGTCGCCGGGGCGCTCGGCATGCAGGTGATGACCCTCGCGGTGGCGCTCTACGCCGGGGCGTTCTCCGGCATGGAGGAGCCGTTCCGCAAGTTCTTCCGCTGGACGAGCCTGCTGCTCACCGCGCCGGTGCTGCTCTACTCGGCGCGGCCGTTCTTCGCCGGCGCCTTCCGCGACCTCGCCCACCGCCGCGTCGGCATGGATGTGCCGGTGGCGCTCGGGTTGACACTCGCCTACTTCGGTTCCGTCTGGGCGACGATTGCCGACCGCGGCGAGGTCTACTTCGACTCGGTCGTGATGTTCGTCTTCCTGCTGCTCGGTGCGCGCGTCCTCGAGCTGGTGGCGCGCGAGCGCGCCGTGCGCGAGCAGGAGTCGGTGGTGCGCAGCGCCCCGGCGACCGCCCGCCGGCTGGCGGAGGACGGAACCGAGAGGGTCGTTGCCACCGTCGAGCTGGCCGTGGGCGACCGGGTGCGCATCCTCCCCGGCGAGAGCGTGCCGGCCGACGGCGTGATCGAGGAGGGGCAGTCGTCGCTCGACGAAGCGCTGCTCACCGGCGAGAGCGTGCCGGTGCCGCGCGCCGCCGGGGAGCGGGTAATCGGCGGGGCAGTCAACGTCGAGGGTCCGCTCGTCGTCCGGATCACCGCGGTGGGCGAGGGGACGGTGCTTCAGGCGCTCCTCGGCCTGGTCGAGCAGGCGCTCGCCGCCAAACCGGAGATTTCGCGCGTCGCCGATCGCACGGCGCAGTGGTTCGTGCGCCGTATCCTGGTCCTCGCCGCCGGCGTCGGCCTCTACTGGGCCTGGGCCGATCCGCAGCGAGTGCTGCCGACAGTC
>JBGARM010000297.1:0-242 GCA_044230215.1 Thermoanaerobaculia bacterium
CGCTTCAGCGTCGGCTTCGATGCCATTCAGCTCGGCAACGTGACCAACGGCGACGTCACCAACAACCCGACGATCTACATTCAGAACTGACGATTACCGGCGGCCCGGGCGCCTGACGGCCCGAGCCACCCGCAGTGAATCCGGGCCCGTCCCTCCAGCGATGGAGAGGCGGGCCCGTTGTCTTTTCGGCCGGCCTCTGTGCGCTGCGCCTGCCCCCCTCCAGGTGTAAACTGCGCACCACT
>JBGARM010000297.1:252-4351 GCA_044230215.1 Thermoanaerobaculia bacterium
CACTGCACCCCGAAAAGGAGAGGGAGTGATGAAGAGAATCTGGATGGCATGCCTCTTGGCGATGCTCACGACGCCAGCGTTTGCGGTCCTCGGCACGGTGGACGATGTTCCCGCGGCGACGCTGCTCCTGCCGTACTTCGAAGTGGATCTCGACAACCCGAGCGGCGTCACCACGCTGATGTCGATCAACAACGCTTCGGCCACGGCAGCTCTCGCGCATGTCGTGATCTGGACGGATCTTTCGGTGCATGTCCTCGACTTCAACGTCTACCTGACCGGCTACGACGTCCAGTCGATCAACCTGCGCGACATCCTGTTGCACGGCAACCTGCCGATCACCGCCGACGACGGCAACGACCCGAGCGACAACATCAGCCCGCAGGGACCGTCGTCGCAGGACGTGAGCTTCCCGGGCTGCAGTGGCATCCTGCCTTACGGCAACCCGGCGCTGGATGCCACCTATGTCGACCACTTGCAGAGCGCTCTGACCGGCCAGGCCTCCGCGGTCTTTTTCTCCGGCAAGTGCTCGGGCATCGATCATGGCGATCGCATCGCCCGCGGCTACGTGACGGTCGACTCGGTCAGTTTCTGCTCGCAGGACTTTCCTCAGGACATCGGCTACTTCAGCTCCGGCGGGCTGGGAACGGCGAACAACAACAACGTCCTCTGGGGCGACTACTTCTACGTCAACGACGAGCAGAGCTTCGCCCAGGGCGAGACGCTGGTGCACATCGAGGCGGATCGGCAGCTCGCGGCGCCGAACTACACCTTCTACCGCCGCTACTCCGGTGGTGCCGACAATCGCGAAGGTCTCGGCAACGTCTTCGCGGCGCGCTTCATCAACGGCGGACTTTTCGACGGCGGGACGAGCCTCCTCGCCTGGCGCGATTCGAAGTACCCGATCGTGCCGTTCAGCTGCGCCCTGCCGTATCCGTCGCAGTTCCCGCTCGGCCAGAACCAGGTCGTCGTCTTCGACGAAGAGGAGAACTACGAAGTGCCGGAAGGCTGCACCATTTCGCCCTGCCCGCCGACCGAGGGCATCACGCCCTTTCCGTGGGAGGCTCAGCGCACGGAAGTGGGCAGCGCCTCGCTGCCGACGACCTTCCTCTTCGGTTGGATGTTCCTCAACCTGAACTTCGCCAACGGCTCGGGCTTCGTGCCTTTCGACCCGCTGATGCAGAACTGGGTCTCGCCGGTGATGGACGCCAAGGGAATCCTGAGCGTCGGATTCGATGCGGTGCAGC
Organism: Thermoanaerobaculia bacterium; assembly: GCA_044230215.1. GTDB lineage: Bacteria > Acidobacteriota > Thermoanaerobaculia > Multivoradales > JAGPDF01 > JAGPDF01. Next base: position 1,497 of record JBGARM010000297.1, read on the forward strand.
TGGGGAATGTGACCGATCCGGCGACAGCCTCGGATCCGCTGATCGACGTCCCTTAGGGCCTGGCGACCACTTCGACGGATCCTGACCGGGCGCCAGCCGGCGCGCCTCCCGCAGACCGACTCGCGAGGCGGAGTTGGGTGGGGGGCTATACGAGGGGTAGACAATTGGGGTAGTATCTGCCCATTAGCAGCTAGTCGATCACTCGCATGGGTTCAAGCTGTTCGCAGGTTCGGACAGAAATTTCTCAGATTTTGAGGTCCGTGTTTCCGTTCGAAGTAGATTTCAACCACGAAGTGCTAGAGGAGAAGAAGCAATGAAGAGAATTTGGATTGCCCTGCTGTTGGCGGTGCTGGCTGCGCCGTCCTTCGCCGTCATCGGGACGGTGGACGATGTTCCGGCGGCGACGCTGCTGCTGCCGTACTTCGAGGTTGATCTCGACAGCTCGGACGGCGTGACGACGCTCCTGTCGATCAACAACGCGTCGGCGACCGCGGTTCTGGCGCACGTCGTGATCTGGACCGACCTGTCGATCCACGTCCTCGACTTCAACGTCTACCTCACCGGTTACGACGTCCAGTCGATCAACCTGCGCGACATCATCGTCAACGGCAACCTGCCGCTGACCGCCTCCGCGGGTCAGGATCCGGGCGACACGATCAGCCCGAAGGGCCCGTCGTCGCAGGACATCAACTTCGCCTCCTGCAACGGTCAGCTGCCGTACGACAACCCGGCGCTCGACGCCACCTACCTCGATCACGTGCAGAGCGCGCTGACCGGGCAGGCCTCGGTGGTCTTCTTCGGCGGCAAGTGCTCGGGCATCGATCATGGCGATCGCATCGCCCGCGGCTACGTCACGGTCGACGCGGTCAACAACTGCACCCAGGACTTCCCGCAGGATGTCGGCTACTTCGGCGCCGGCGGCTCGGGCTCGGCGACCAACCAGAACATTCTCTGGGGCGACTACTTCTACGTCAACCCGGGTCAGAACTTCGCCCAGGGCGAGACGCTGGTCCACATCGAGGCGGATTCGACCCTCGGCGCCACCAACTACACCTTCTACCATCGCTACATCTCGGCCCAGAACGGCGAGGACAATCGCGAAGGTCTCGGCAACGTGTTCGCGGTTCGCTACATCAACGGTGGCGCGTTCACCGGTGGTTCGGATCTGCTGACCTGGCGTGACTCGAAGTACCCCGAGTTGCCGTTCAGCTGCGCCCTGCCGTACCCGTCGCACTTCCCGCTCGGGCAGGAGCAGGTCGTCGTGTTCGACGAAGAAGAGAACTACGAAGTGCCGGAAGGCTGCACGATTTCGCCTTGCCCGCCGACCGAGGGCATCACGCCCTTCCCGTGGGAAGCTCAGCGCACGGAAGTGGGCAGCGCCTCGCTGCCGACGACCTTCAGCTTCGGCTGGATGTTCCTCAACCTGAACTTCTCGAACGGCGGTCTGGTGCAGTTCGACCCGCTCATGCAGAACTGGGTCTCGGTCGTGATGGATGCGGACGGTCGCTTCAGCGTCGGCTTCGATGCCATGCAGCTCGGCAACGTGACCAACGGCGACGTCACCAACAACCCGACGATCGACATCTACTGACGATCCCGGCGGCACCAGCGCCCTACGGCTGGTAACCGCCGAGCACCAAGGTAGTGAATCCGGGCCCGTCCCTCCAGCGATGGAGAGGCGGGCCCGTTGTCTTTGGCCTCAGCCGTGGTCGGCCGGCAGGGGCGGTTCCACGCCGGCGAGCTCGCGCCAGATGGCGCGCATATCCTCGGCCAGGGGCGCCTCGAAGCGAACCGGCTCGCCAGTTGTCGGGTGCTCGAAGGAGAGCCTCCAGGCATGCAGCGCCGGTCGCGGAAAGTTCCGCACCGAGCGCCCGGGAGCGGCGGCGAGCTCACGGTGCCGGGCCTCGCCGTAGGTCGCGTCGCCGATGATCGGGTGGCGCAGGTACTTCAAGTGGACGCGGATCTGGTGGGTCCGGCCGGTGAGGAGCTCGAGCTCGAGCAGCGCCAGCCCTGCCGCCGATGCGAGCGTCCGGTAGCGGGTGGTTGCCGGCCGACCGTCGGCGCGCACCGTCATCTTCTTGCGCTCGCTAGCGTGGCGCCCGATGGGCGCCTCGATCGTCCCCTGCGGCGACTTCGGCGTGCCGTGGACGATCGCCAGATAGCGCTTGCCGATCTTTCGCGAAGCGAAGGCCGCGCTCAGTGCGCGATACGCCTCGGGTGTGCGCGCGACGACGATCACGCCGCTCGTCCCCTTGTCGAGGCGATGGACGATCCCGGGACGCCCCGGTCCGCCCACCCCAGCCATTTCGGGAAAACTGGTCAGCAGGCGGTGGACCAGGGTCCCGGTCGACTGGCCGGCGCCGGGGTGGACGGTGAGCCCGGCGGGCTTGTCGAGCACGACGAGGTCGTCGTCGCTGTAGAGCACCCGGAGCTCGCCCGATTCCGCCTCTAACCGGGATTCTCCACGCGCCGGCGGATCCCAGGCGATCTCCTCGCCGGCTCGCAGCAGATGCCCCGGCTTCGGCTGCTCGACGCCGTCGAGCGTCAGGTGCCCGGCGCGGATCCACTCCTGAATCTGGTTGCGTGGCAGGTCGAGATGAACGGCGACGGCGCGGTCGAGACGGACCCCCGCCTCGTCCTCTCCGACACGCCAGGCGCCGGCTTTCACGGGCGGCGGCGGAAGGAGTCGAAGAGGATCAGCACCAGCCCGATCGAGATCGCGCTGTCGGCGACGTTGAAGTCGGGCCAGCGATAGCTGCCGAGGTAGACGGCGATGAAATCGGTGACCGCGCCGCTCGAGATCCGGTCGAGGAGATTGCCGACCGCTCCGCCCATGACCATCGCCAGGGCGGAGA
>JBGARM010000298.1:0-4322 GCA_044230215.1 Thermoanaerobaculia bacterium
CCGAGCGCCGTGCCCGTGCCGACGATCGCCAGCGCGAGGACGAGCGCACCCAGGAGCCGCAGCCAGCGCCAGAGACGCCGGGGGGGGCGGGCTTCCGGCGCGGAGGCGACGGGATAGTCACGCCCCTCGGGGGGCGCCGGGGGCGGCGGTTGGGAGATCACGAGAGGAGATCCTAATCTAGAAGGTGCCCACGATCGTTACCGGCGTGCCCACGCGGGAGCGCGCGAAGACCTTGTCCATGTCCCGGTCGGTGAGCGCGACACAGCCGTCGGTCCAGTCCCGGCCCTGGCCGCCGTCGCCGTGGATCTCGATCAGGCTGCCGATACCAGCACGCAGCGGCACCTGACCGCTCTTCTTGCCGAAAGCGTAGCGGGCGCGGTCCTCGGCGTTCGGATAGTCGAGCAACAGCGCCTTGTAGTACTTGGTCCGGCCCGGTCCGCGCGTTTCGGTGACGCGGTAGCGCCCCTCGGGCGTCGCCTGGTCGCCGGCGTGTAGCTTCTGCTTCAGGCCCTTGGCGCCGAGCTCGGCATCGAAGGTGGCGATCCGGTTCCCGGCGGCGTAGACGTGCAGCTTGCGCTTGAGCTTGTCGATGATGATCGCTGTCGAGCCGTCGGCCTTCGAACGCGCGATGGTCTCGGCGACCAGCTGCTGCCACTTGCGCAGGTTCTTCGGTTCGGCGAAACGCGAATGCAGCGAATCGAAGCTGGTGCGCACCACCTTGTTGAAACTGGCCGCCGACTCGGCCTCCTTGATCGCCCGGTCGTAGGCGCCGATCGTGGCGTAGTGGCGGGCGAGGTCCCACTTGAGGCTGGCCTGTTTGGCGGCGGAGATCTCGCGCCGGCCGACGCCGGCCTCGTTCGACTCCTCCTGGGCGCGGCGCACGTCGGCCTCGAGGCCGGGGGCGAGATCGAGCCAGCGCTGCCGGCTGGCGTCCTGTCGCAGCTTCAGGTCGGCGACCGCCGACCGCGCGGTCGTGAGCACCCGCAGCCACGAGGTCTCCACCCGTCCGGGCGACCGCTCCCAGATGGGGGCGGTCTGCTCATCGGCGGTGACCACCTCGGCCTGGGCGATCAACCGGTCGACCTGGCGTGCAGCGGCCGGCATCTCGGCGCGCAGGACCGTGACCGCGCGAAAGGCGGAGGCGCGCGCGGCGGTGGCGTCGAACGGTCTGGAGGGGGTCTGCGGCACGACCGAGGGAACGGCGAAGGCGACAGCGATGGCCGTCGCCCCGAAAAGAAACGACCGGCGACGGAAACCCGTAGCCGGTCGGTTGAAGCGAAGGCGAAAAGCTGTTAGCACTTAATCTTGACTTTGGCGCCCTGGAGGTCGGTGACGAGCGTGTCCGCCGAGCTCTTGAGCGAGTCAGCCTGGGCCTTCGCGCCGAGGTAGTCCTCGGAGGCGATGGCGCTCTCGATTCCGGCAACCTGCGCGGCGAGACCGTCGTAGTTGCCCTTCATCAGCTCCATGTCCTTCTTGAAGTCCTTGGGCTGACGCTTGCACTTGGTGAGGTCGGCCATCGCGGTGTTGGCGGCGTCGAGCGCGGTCTTGGCAGCGGCGAGCGTCTCGTTGGCCGCGTTCTTGGCGGCTTCCTTGGCGGCGGCGGCGGCGTCCTTGGCCTCGGTGATCGCCTGGTTGGCGGCCGCGATCAGCTCCTTCGACTTGGTGTAGGAGCGGAACAGCGCGAACTTGTTCGCCTGCGCCTCGACTTCGGCGTTGACAGCGTTGACAGCCTGCTGGGCCTTGTTCCAACCCTCAGCGGCATACTTCGACGCATCGCCTTCGATGCCGGCGAGCGACGCCTTGACGGCGTCGATCTCGACCTGCGGCGGCTTGGCGCAGCCGGTGGCCAACGTCATGGCGAATACGGCGACTCCCAACAGAGCCAGTTTCGTGTTACGCATGATTTTGAATCCCTCCTGAGTCGGTTACTGAAGTTTTATGTTGCTGTGGGTTTCCGGCGGTTCGAACTTTGCGCGGCAGGCGGAATGATCCCCGCAAAGAGACCTTCCTGCTCGCCGCGGACGGGTGAAGGATAGCACAGTGGGGGCGATTTCGCTGTGATCAGGTCGGCCGGCGGGCCGACCGGGTCCAGATTTCCCGCGCCCGGGCGGCGACGTTTTCGGGGGTGAAACCGAAGTGCCGGGCGAGGTCCTCGGCCGGGGCGGAGGCGCCAAAGCCGGTCATGCCGAGGACGCCGCCGGTCAGGCCGACGAAACGCTCCCAGCCGAGGGGCGACGCCGCCTCGACGGCCAGGCGGGCGCCGATTTCCGGCGGCAGGACCGACGCCCGGTAGCTCTCGGGCTGCTGCGCGAAGAGCTCCCACGACGGCATCGAGACCAGCCGCGCGCGCCGTCCCTCCTGCTCGAGGAGCTTCGCCCCGGCGAGCGCCAGCTCGACTTCCGAGCCGGTGGCGATGAGCAGGATCTCCGCCGCGCCGCCGGGACTGTCGTAGAGGACGTAGCCGCCGCACGGGACGCCCGCGGCGGCGCGCTCCGCCGACTCGGCGAGGACCGCGAGCTTCTGCCGGCTGAGGGCGAGCGCCGTCGGTCCGGGCCGATGGCGTAGCCCCACGCGGCGGCGCACTCCCACGCGTCGGCCGGGCGCACCACGCGCAGGTTCGGGATGAGGCGCAGGGCCGCGATCGTCTCGATCGGCTGGTGGGTCGGGCCGTCCTCGCCGAGGAAGATCGAGTCGTGGGTGAAGAGGTAGACGACCGGCTGCCGCATGAGGGCCGCCAGCCGGACCGCCGGGCGCATGTAGTCGGAGAAGATTAGGAAGGTCGCGCCGTAGGGGCGGAAGAGGCCGGTGAGCGCGAGGCCGGAGAGAATGGCACCCATGGCGTGCTCGCGCACGCCGAAACGAAGGTTGCGGCCGCTCGGGTGCGCGGCGGAGAAGCTCTCCTCGCCGGCGAGCAGCGTGTTGTTCGACTCGGCGAGATCGGCCGAGCCGCCGAGAAGCTCGGGCAGGCGGGGCGCAACCGCCTGCAGCACCTTGCCGGAGACCGCGCGGGTGGCGATCGGCTTGTCGGCGGCAGTGAAGCGCGGCAGAGCCTCGGTCCATCCGGCGGGCAGGGCGCGCCGTTCGCGGCGTTCGAGCTCGCGGGCGAGCTCGGGCTCGGCCGCGGCGAAGCCTGCGCGGCGGTCACGCCAGGCGCGCGCGGCAGCGGCTCCGCGCTGGGCGGCGGCGGCGAACGGTTCGCGCGCCTCTGGCGGAACGAGAAACGCCGGTTCGGCCGGCCAGCCGAGCGCCGCCTTGGTCAGCCGCGTCTCCTCGGCGCCGAGCGGCGCGCCGTGCGACTCGGCGCTGTCCTGTTTGTGCGGGCTGCCGAAGCCGATGTGGGTGCGCACGACGACGAGGGTCGGGCGCGCGGTCTCGGCCTCCGCGATGGCCATCGCCGCGCTGAGCGCCGGCAGGTCGTTGCCGTCGGCGACCTCGAGCACGTGCCAACCATAGGCCGCGAAGCGGCGGTCGACCTGTTCGGTGAAGGCGAGGTCCGTGGAGCCGTCGATCGAGATGTGATTGGAGTCGTAGAGCACCTTGAGGCTGCCGAGCCGCAGGTGTCCGGCGAGCGAGGCGGCCTCGCTGGCCACTCCCTCCATCAGGTCGCCGTCCGAGGCGAGCACCCAGGTGCGGTAGTCGAAGAGCGGCGCCCCGCTCTCGCGGAAGCGGGCACCGAGCTGCTCGCGCGCGATCGCCATGCCGACGGCGGTGGCGAGGCCCTGGCCGAGCGGGCCGGTCGTCGTTTCGACACCCACGGTGTGGCCGAACTCCGGATGACCGGGGGTCTTCGAGTCGAGTTGGCGGAAGCGCTCGAGCTCGGAGAGCGACAGGTCGTAGCCGGCGAGGTGCAGCAAGCCGTAGAGCAGCGCGGAGGCGTGGCCACACGACAGGATGAAGCGGTCGCGGTTCGGCCAGAGCGGGTCGGCGGGATCGTGGCGGAGGAAGCGGGTCCACAGCAGCCAGGCCATCGGTGCCTGGCCGAGCGGCGCGCCGGGGTGGCCGGACTTCGCTCTCTCGACCATGTCGACGGCGAGAAAGCGCAGCGTGTTGATCGAGAGCTGGGCGACGTCGCCGTCGCGCGGATCGGTGCTGGACATGAGAGCGCAAGTCTATTCGATGGTGCTCGGCTTCGGAGGTGGGGTCATCCGCACCTTGTGCGCGTCGGTGGTCGGCGGTCTCCGGCACTCCGGATCTTGGGGCCGGCTCCTAGTGAGGCTTGGTCGCCAACCCCAAGATCCGGAGCGCCAGAGCCCGCCTGGCAGCATCTTCTTTCTCGAAGGGGTGGCCGGACCGAGGGCTCCCATAGGGCTCCCATAGGCGCG
>JBGARM010000299.1:0-4300 GCA_044230215.1 Thermoanaerobaculia bacterium
ACACGAGCAGCGTGCCGTTCGCGTTGCAGCGGCGCTGCAGACCCTGGAGGTAGCCGTCGGCCGGCGGTACGAGGCCCATGTTGGCGGCCACAGGCTCGACCAGTACCGCGGCGAGCTCGGCGCCGTGGGTGGCGAACGCCGCGTCGAGCGCCGCCTCGTCGTCGAGCGGGAGCACCAGCGTGTCCGCCGTGGCACCCGGGGCCAGCCCGGCGGAGTCGCCGATACCAAAGCTCACGAGGCCCGAGCCGCCCTTCACGAGCATCGCGTCCACATGGCCGTGGTAGCAGCCGGCGAATTTGACGATCAGGTCGCGGCCGGTGGCGCCGCGCGCCAGACGGATGGCGCTCATCGTCGCCTCGGTGCCGGAGGAGACGAAGCGCACCTGCTCGAGACCGGGATAGCACGCGACGACCGCCTCGGCGAGGTCGATCTCGCCGCTGCACGGGGCGCCGAAGGTCATGCCGCGCGCCGCCGCGCCGGTCACCGCCTGCAGGACCTCGGGGTGCGCGTGGCCGAGGATCAGCGGCCCCCACGAGCCGACGAAGTCGAGGTAGCGCCGGCCGTCGGCATCCTCGAAGTGGGCGCCCTCGCCGCGCGCCAGGAAGAGCGGCGTGCCGCCGACCGCGCGAAAGGCGCGCACGGGGCTCGAGACGCCGCCGGGCAACAGCTCCTGGGCGCGAGCGAAGAGGGCGCGCGACCGCGGCCCGGCCGAATCGGTGGCGACGTCCTGCAGAACGGGGGCGGTCATCGGCGGATCTCCATCGGCGGCGTCTGCGGCATCTCCCGCATCTCCGAATTTCCCGCCAGCGGATCGAGCGCGCCGGCGATGTCGTTGAACTCGGCGTAGAGCTCGGCGTCGCCGGCGGCGAGGAAACTGCCGACCGCCTCCACTCCGAGCTCGCTCGCCAGACCGCGCAGGCCGAGGGTCGGCAGGTGGGCGAGGCGCTTGGCGAGCATCTCGGCCCAGCGTCCGAGCGCCTCGCGCTGGCGGGCGTCGAAGCCGGCCCCCTCCTTGGCGAGCAGGCGCTCCATGCCCTCCGCCGCGGTCTGCTTGTAGCGCTGGTTGATGCGCGCCAGGACCGGCGAGAGCACCCGTTCGGCGAGGCGGTGGCGCAGCTCGTCGAGGGCGGCATCCACCAGCTCGCGTGCCGCGGCGGTCTCGGCCTGGCGGCGCGAGCGCTGCTCGTCGGCTTCGCGGTTGATCTCGTCCATGCCGAGGCGCGGGATGCCGGCGGCGCGCGCCGCCGCCGGATCAACGTCGGGCGGCACCGCGAGATCGACGGCGAGCGGCGGCTCGCCGCTCTCGCTGCGGGCGGCGAGGCGCTCGAGGCAGGCGCGATCGAGCACGGCTTCGGGGGCGCCGGTCGCCGCGACCAGCGCTTCGAGACGCGGCGGCCGGGCGCGAAAATCGTCGAGGCTCATGGCGAAGGCGTTGCCGAGCGCGCTGGCGAGCTCCTCGGCCCGTTCGAGGGTGCGGTTCACGACCACCAGCGGCACATGCTCGCGCGCCAGCGCCTCGCCGCACTTTCGCGTCATCGGCGAGACGCCGATGAGCGCCACCCGGCCGGGGACGCGCCGCACGCGTTCGAGCAGGTGATCGGCGGCGATCTCGGCGAGCGACAGCCGCCCCTCGCCCAGGGCCGAATGGCGATGCACCTGGTGGGCGACGCGCAGCGCCTCTTCGACCAGGCGGCCGAGCAGGCCGTTGGCTCCGACACCGCCGACTCCCGTGCCGACGCCGTTGCCGAAAGCCGCGGTGTTAGCGGCGCGCGCGATATCGAGCGCGTCGCGCAGCTGGCCCTGGATCTCGCGCTCGCCGACCTGCGCCGAGTCGAGGCCGGCGGCGACGACGAACAGATGTTCGACCGCGCCTTCGCCGTGCCAACCGCGCAGCAGGTGCTCGGCCTCGCCCGGCTGCGGCTCCTGGCCGGTGAGCACGCGGAAGACGTCGCGGCGGCGATCGCGGGCGCGCTGGCCGTCGCGCTCGCGATAGAGGATCTCGACCCGATTGCAGGTCGCCAAGTAGACGAGCTCGGCGACGCCCAACTCGGCGGCGAGTTTCGCGACGGCTTCTTCGCGCGCCTCGCGCGCGACGGTAAGGCGCGCGACGGCGTCCGCGCCCTGGCTTCTGAAGGTCAGACCGACGAGTCCGATGGCGTCCATGAATGGCTTTGTAACAGCGCTTTTCGGGCGAATTGTCATGGAACTGTCACCGCGCGCAAAGACTGCCCCAGCGGGTGGGACGGCCGCCGCTCAGCCGGCGGGCCGGGCCCGCATGGCGCCCGCCCGCCGGGCTGTCGCCGCCGCGGCGGTGGTGATGCCGGCGCTGTCGGCGGTCGTCGCGTCGAGCCATCCACCGAGCTGCCGCGCGACGAGATCGGCGAGGAAGTCGAGATGATCCGGCCGCTCGTTGAGACAGGAAATGAAGCGGAAGCGTTCACCGCCGTGATGCAGGAAGATCTCGCGATTGAGCTGGTCGATCTCCTCGATGGTCTCGAGACAGTCGGCGGAGAAACCCGGGCAGATGACGTCGAGCGCGCGCACGCCGTCGCGCGCCAACCGCTCGACCGTGCGGTCGGTGTACGGCTTCAACCACTCCTCCTTGCCGAAGAGCGACTGGAAGGAGAGCATCCAGCGCTCCGGCGGCAGCGCGAGCGCCTCAGCGAGCAGGCGCGCGGTCTTCTGGCACTTGCAGTAGTACGGGTCGCCGTCGTCGAAGTAGCGCTGCGGCATGCCGTGGAACGACATCAGGAGCTTGTCCGGCTCGCCCTCGCTCTGCCAGCGCTCGCGCACGCTGGCGGCGAGCGCGGCGATATAGCCCGGCTCGTCGTGGTAGGTCTCGACCGTCCGCAGCCCCGGCACCCAGCGGATCCGCTGGAGCGCGGTGAAGACCGCGTCGAAGGTGGAGCCGGCAGTCGCCGCCGCATACTGCGGATAGAGCGGCAACACGAGGACGCGGTGGCAACCCGCGGCGGCGAGCTCGGCGAGTGCTGCGGCGATCGACGGCTTGCCGTAGCGCATGCCGAGCGCGACAATCACCCGATCGCCGAAGCGTTGTCGCAGCCGCTCCTCGATGCCGGCGCGCTGCCGCCGCGCAGTGACCAAGAGCGGCGATCCCTCCGCCGTCCAGACCTTGCGGTAGAGCCCGGCCGACATCTTCGGCCGCGTCGTCAGGATGAACAGGTGGAGGATCGGCAGCCACTTCCAGCGCGGCAGCTCGATCACTCGCGGATCGCAGAGGAACTCCTCGAGGTAGTCCCGCAACGCCGCCGGCGTCGCCGCCTCGGGCGTGCCCAGGTTCGACAGCAGGACGCCGACCCGCGGCACCCTCGCGTGGTCGAAGTCGTCGGGCGATCGGAGCCGGTCGTACATCGCCCCGGACTCTAGCAGCGGGCGCAGCCGCCGGCTCTCCCGGCGGCGCCCGCTCCGTGGCAGGATCCGCGGATGAATTTCGCCGGGCTGCTGCGGGTGCTGGGGCTGAACGCGGTGCCGCTCGGCGGTGTGATGCTCGCCGGTTGGTCGACAGCGACAGGCTTGGCGCTCTACTGGTGCGAGACCCTCCTCGGCACGGCGACGAACGCCTTGCGCATCGCCCTCCACCGCCGCTGGACCGGCAAGCGCGGGCATTTCCACGGCCAGCTCGGCGTCGAGATCAACGCCGGGGACGGCGCACCGGCGCGGCGGCCGGCGAAGCAGAAGACGCAATGGAAGTCTTTCCTCAACGAGTACCTCGTGGGCAGTCTCGTCTTTACCTTCGCGCACGGCCTCTTTCTCGCCGCGATCCTCGGCGGCCTGCTGAAGACCTGGCCGAGTCGCGGCGATCTGGTCTACGGACTCGCCGGCGTCGCCCTCTTCCAGTTCGGTGGCCTCGGTTTCGATCTGCTGTCGCTGCGTGACTGGCCGTTCGCGCGGCTCAAGGAACAGGTCGCGCGCGCGATGGGGCGGGTCATGCTGGTCCACATCGCTATCGTCTTCGGCATGGCTTTCGTCTTCTGGCTCGGCAAGCCGGGGCCGTTCTTCTGGGTCTTCGGCGGCCTGAAGACGATCTCGGACATCGGCGGTCTCGTCGCCGGGAGCCGCAGCGCGCAGAGCGACACCGAGGCGGCAGTGGCCGCGAGCCCGGCGGCGCCGCCGAAGTGGACGAAGAGGGCGGTCGAGAAGATCGCCCCGGGCATCATCGTCCGGAAGTCCGTCTCGCAGCCGCTTTTCACGGGCATCATGGCGATCGACTCCATGATTCCGATCGGCCGCGGCCAGCGCGAGCTCATCATCGGCGACCGCGGCACCGGCACGACGACCA
>JBGARM010000029.1:0-14781 GCA_044230215.1 Thermoanaerobaculia bacterium
GCGCTTGCGGCGAAGCACGGGGACCGCTTCACCCCGTGCGACACCCTGGTGCGGATGGCGGAGGCCGGCGGGAGGTTCTACCCCGTGTGAGCGCCCCCGACCCCCTGGCCGCGCTCCGCGCCGACCTCGCCGGGCGGTACGAGCTGCAGGACGAAATCGGGCGCGGCGGCATGGCGGAAGTGTACAAGTCCACGCACCCTACACTCCACAAACCAGTTGCCATCAAGATCCTGCCCGAGCATCTCGCGGCGCTCGACTTCGCCGCTGCCGGCCTCGCCACGGTGCGCGTCGGCGCTCACTTCTACTACTTCCGTCCCGACGGCCGGAGCGCGCGCGTGCCGACCTGGGACAACTGGGCGGACGACTTCGCCGACGGGCTGGTACGGACCGTGCGGAAGGTCGGCGGAGTCGAGAAGTTCGTCAAGCTGGGCCGGCTGGCCGTTGAGCTGTAAGCGGATCGTCGGCACGGGTTCACTCGCGTCAGACGTCGAGGATAACCGGCCCCTCATGCTCACACGGCTTCCCCCTCAGGTGCGCGCGCTCGTCTGCATCGGCTGCCGCCCCGAGGCGCCGGACGACGACGGCCATGCCATGGTGACCGGCGGGCTCTGGGGTTACGTCGACAAGGCCGGGCGCGAGGTCGTGCCGGTCCGTTTCTCGCGCGAGGAGCTCCTGAAGCAGACGGCACGACCCTGATACATTCCTGAGCTTCATGACGCTCACCCGGTCCGGGGTTGCCCGGTGGCTGCGCAGGCTGTTTCGACGGGTGGAGTTCGTCGTTTCGCGGCGCTTCGCCCTGTCGACGCGCGAGGACCGGATCTTCTTCGCCCTCGTGCCGACCGTCGGGCTGGTCGCCGGAGCGCTCGCGGTGATCGTCCAGCGGCTCTCCGAAGGCCTGCGGGTGCTCCTCTGGGGCTACACCCCGAACTTCGAGTTCGCCGTGCGCGCCGGCCTCTCGGGCTGGCGGGTTCTGCTCGCGCTCGTCACCGGCGGCGTCCTCGTCGCCATCCTGCAGCGCCTCGCCAAGGCACCGCTCGCCACCCACGGCGTCTCGAGTCTCGTCGAAGCCGTGGCCCTCCACGGCGGCAGGCTGTCGATCAAACCGGTGCTCTACTCGGCGGCGGCGGCGATCGCGACCGTCGGTTCCGGCGGTTCGCTGGGCCGCGAGGGACCGATGCTGCGCCTCGGCGCGGCGGTCTCCTCCGGCCTCGGGCAGCGCTTCGGCCTGACCTCGCGGCGGCTCAAGATCCTCCTCGGCTGCGGCACCGCGGCCGGCTTCGCGGCGGCGTTCAACGTGCCGATCGGCGGCTCGCTGTTCGCGATGGAGGTCGTGCTGGGGAGCTTCGCGCTCGAGATCTTCGGCCCGATCGTCGTCGCGGCGGTGCTCGCCACCCTGCTGTCGCGCGCCGCCGAGAGCGCCGCGCCGATCTACCCCCTCACCGGCTACGCTCTCGCCAGCCCCTGGGAGATCGGCTTCCACTTCGGTCTCGGCCTGGTCGGCGCTCTGGCCGCGGTCGCCTTCGTCCTCGGCGTGCGCCTTTTCGCCCGCCTCTTCCGTCAGGCGGCCGTCGTCCCCGAGGGGGTTCTGCCGATCGTCGGACTGGCGCTCCTCGCCGGACTCGGCTTCTTCTGGCCGCAGGTGCTGGGCAACGGCTTCTCGACCATCACCGCGGCGCTGCAGGAGGGGATCCCCTGGCGCCTCCTCCTGCTCCTCGCCGGCCTGAAGCTCGTCGCCACCGCGCTCACCGCCGGCAGCGGCTGCCCGGGCGGCCACTTCACGCCGTCGCTGTGCTTCGGCGCCCTGGTCGGTGGTGGCTACGGCGAGCTCGTCCACACCGCCTTTCCGCACGCCACCGCCTCGTCGGGCTCCTACGCCGCGGTCGGCATGGCGGCGGTCGCCGCCGGCAGCTCGCACGCGCCGCTGTCGGCGATCCTCATCCTCTTCGAGCTCACCGGCAACTACGACCTCATCCTGCCGCTGATGATCGCCGCGATCGTCTCCAGCATGGTGGCCAAACGGCTCTATCCGTACTCGATCTACACCGAGCCGCTCGAGCGCCGCGGCGTCGAGCTGTCGTGGCGGATGGAGGAGGCGGCGCTCGCCGGGCTTCGCGTCCAGGACCTGGTGCGCGAGGATGCCGAGACGCTGCTGCCCTCCGCGACCTACGCCGAGGTAGTGGAGCGCTTCCTCGGCACCAAGCGCCACCGGCTGTTCGTCGTCGACTCCGCGCGGCGGCTCCTCGGCTTCGTCTCGCTGCACGACATCAAGCACGCCCTGCGCGAGACCGAGTCGCTGTCGGTCGTGTTGGCTCACGACCTGATGGCGCCGGTGACGACGACACTCGGGATCTCGGACCGTCTGCATCGCGCCGCGGAGGACTTCGCGCGCAGCGACTTCGAGCGCCTGCCGGTACTGGCGGAGGACGGCACTTTCCGCGGCGTGGTCACCAAGCGCGACCTGCTGGCGGTCTACGCCCAGGAGGTGCTGGGGCGGCCGGCGGTGCTCTCGACCTTCGTCGCCAGCGATCAGCCCGGGCAGGCCGGCACCGCCGTGGAGCTCCCGCCCGACTTCTCGCTGCGCTCGATCGCGGTCACCGAGGAGCTCGCCGGGCGGACGCTCGCCGAGTGCTCGCTGCCGCAGCGCTACGCCGTGCGGGTGATCGAGATCAAGCGGCCGGGGCCGGCCGGGCCGGAATGGATCGTCCCCGACGCCACGACCGTCGTCGGCTACGGCGACGAGCTGGTCGTGCTGGGGCCGACGAAGCGCGTCGAGGCGCTCTCCGCCGGGCGCTTCGACCTGCCGACGCAGCCCGGCCCCGGCGCTTGAGCACGCCGTCGGACCCGGCTGCGGGCCTCTGTTCCACCTGCCGGCATGCCGAGATCCTGCGCTCGAAGCGCACCGCATTCCTGCGCTGCGCACGCGCCGACCACGACCCGCGCTTTCCGCGTTATCCGAGCTTGCCGGTTCTCTCCTGCATGGGATTCGAAGCGCGGGCCGCCGGCGCGACCGAGATCCCGACCCGCCGCGGCTGAATCGCCCGCTCGCTCTGCCGGTCTCCTACTCGGCGTCTTCGGGCAGGTCGACCATGCGGTGGCGCAGGGCGTAGCCCACCGCCTCGGCGCGGTTGTTCAAGTGCAGCTTCTCGAGGATGTTGCGCAGGTGGAACTTGACCGTGTTCTCGCTGACGTTGAGCTCTTTGGCGAGCTTGCGGTTGGAGGTCACGCCGCGCACCAGGAGCTCGAGCACTTCGCGCTCGCGCTCGGTCAGGTCGTCGGGGTGGCGCTCCTTCTCGGCGCTCCGGCGTGGCTGGGCGAACTCCGCCAGCACGCGGCGGGCGAGGCCGGGGGTGAGCGCCGGCTCGCCGCGGGTGACGCCGTCGAGCAGGGCGAAGAAGCTCGCCGACTCGAGATTCTTCTGCATGTACCCTTGCGCCCCCGACTTGATCGCCTCGAACAGCGGCGCGTCGTCCTCGGAGGCGGTGAGCACCACCACCTTGACCTCCGGCGCCTCGGCCTTGAGCGCCCGGGTGGCGGCGATGCCGTCGAGCTCGGGCATCGCGAGGTCCATCAGGATGACCTCCGGGCGCAGGCGCTTGCCGAGCTCGACCGCCTCCCGGCCGTTGCGGGCTTCGCCCACGACCTCGTGGCCACGGCTCTCGAGGAGGCTCTTCAAGCTGTCCCGGAAGAGGGCGTGATCGTCTGCGATGAGGATTCTCATGAGGCCTCCTTGGCGTCGCTCGAAGTGGGAAGTCTAAACGTCCATTGGGTTCCCTGGCCAGGGGCGGTCCGAAGCTCGACCGTCGCCCCGATGCTCTCGGCCCGTTCACGGATGGTGAGCAGCCCGAAATGGGGGAATTCGCCGCGTGCCGGGATGGTCGGGTCGAAGCCGGCGCCGTCGTCGGCGACCCGGAGCTCGAGCCCCGACGGCAGCTGCCGCAGGCTCACCTGGACGAGGCTGGCTCGCGAGTGTTTGCGGGCGTTGGCGAGCGCCTCCTGGGTCATGCGCAGGAGCTGGAGCTCGGCGCCGGGGGTGAGGATCGGCGCGCCCTCGGCGATGAAACTGGCGTCGATGCCGGTTTCCGTCTCCCATTTCTCGACGAAGGTGGCCAGCGCGGCGCCGAAATCGAGGTCGGGATTGGCCGCCAGGCGGAGGCCGACGATGCCCTCGCGCACGTCGGAGTAGACCTCGCGCGCTGCTGCCGAGAGCTGGTCGAGCTGGCTGTCGGCCTCCTGGATCCGGCCGTTGCGCAGGTAGCCCTGGACCGCCTGCGCCTTGGTGTTGACGTAGGCGAGCACCTGCGCCAGGCCGTCGTGCATCTCATGGGCGAGGCGCAGGCGCTCCTCCGCCACGGCGAGCTCGCCGGTGCGGCGGTGCATCTCGGCGTTGTCGATGGCGATCGCGGCGCTCACCGCGAAGCGCTCGAGCGACGCTTCGTCGTTCCGGTCGAAGGCGCCGCCGTCGATCTTGTCGCACAGATACAGGTTGCCGCGGAACGGCGCCTTCGAAGGGATCGGCACCGCGAGCAGCGATTTCATCGGCGGATGGTTGGCCGGAAAGCCGGCGCTTTCCGGGTGGCTCGCGAGGTCGCCGACGCGCAGCGGCGTGCCGTGGTGGAGCGGGATGCCGAGCAGGCCCCTGCCGACCGGCGGCGTACCGATCGCCTGGCGCTGGTGGGGATCGATGCCCGAGGTGATGAACGCCACGATGCCGCCGTGCTCGTTCATCACCGAGAGCGCGCCGTATTTCGTCGCGATGAGCATCCGCGCCTGGTCGACGACGACTTGCAGCACGAGCTCCTCGGAGAGCTCGGAGAAGATCAGCAGGCCCGCCTGACGGAGAGCGGCGAGCTCGCGGTTCTTGCGTTCGAGCTGCGAGTGGAAGCGCTCGATGACGTCGAAGACGCCGCCGAGGAGGAACAGCGTGGCGACGAAGACGAAGGCGTCGAGCAGGATATTGGCGCCCCACCCCGACAGATAGGGAAAGAGGGCATGCCGCGCCGACTCGAGGACGAGCACGAACGCCACCGCCGCCGCGAGGGCGATCCACTTCAGGCGCCGGATCGTGGCCGGCCGTTGGACGTCGCTGGCGTCGGATTCCGGCGCCGGGGACGGGTGCGGTGGAGTGGCCGAAGGGTTGGGAGAGGGGTGGGGGGTCTGAGGGCTCACTCGCGATGGGATCCGATACGCAGAAGAGCGTATACCGGATCCCATCCAAAGGCGCCAGTCACCAGGGGTACCCAGGCGAAGAGCAGCAGGCCGACGCGCAGGACGCCGTCCACGACCCCGGTCGAGGCGAGGAGGAGCATCAGGATCCCGGCGCAGATACGCAGGATCCTGTCCCAGCGAGCGATGTTTTTCGTGGACATTGGGCGGTGGCGCCTCCCCGGAAGCGGCGTAGGGGGACCATGATTCAACTGGACGCGCCGGAGAACCCCGGATCGGGTGGCCCGGCGACCGCCCCCAGGGGTGGGAGAGCCGGCGGCGCGATAGACTCCAGGTGAAATGTCAGGTCGAGCTTCGGTTCTCTCGCCGGATCGCGAAACGCGGCTTCTTCCGCCGCCGCGCGTCGACGCGGTCGGCGTCGAAGAGCGCGTCGCGGCGCTCGCCAAGCGGTCGATCAAGAAAGAGGCCAAGCGCGCCGGCATCCGTCTGTCGATCTCGATGATCGACCTGACGACGCTCGAAGGCAAGGACTCGGAGGGCAAGGTCCTGCAGCTCTGCCAGAAGGCGCGCCACCCGCTGCCGGGGGATGCGAGCGTCCCGTCGGTCGCCGCCGTCTGCGTCTATCCGAACTTCGTCGCCGTCGCCCGGCGCGGGCTCGCCGGAACGGCGATCCAGGTCGCTTCGGTGGCGACCGGATTTCCCTCGGGTCTCGTGCCGCTTTCGATCAAGCTCGACGAGACGCGGCGCGCCGTCGAGGCGGGTGCCGACGAGGTGGACATGGTGATCGACCGCGGCGCCTTCCTCTCGGGCGAATTCGCCCAGGTCGCCGACGAGATCGCCGCCGTCAAGGAGGCCTGCGGCCGGGCGCACCTCAAGGTGATCCTCGAGACCGGCGAGCTCCTGACCTACGACAACGTCCGGCGGGCTTCGGACCTCGCCATCGCCGCCGGCGCCGACTTCATCAAGACCTCGACCGGCAAGATCCAGCCGGCCGCGACCCCGGCTGTCGTGCTGGTGATGCTCGAGGCGATCCGCGACCACTACCTCGCCACGGGCCGGAAGATCGGCATGAAACCGGCCGGCGGGGTGCGCACGACGAAGCAGGCGCTGCATCTGCTGGTGCTGGTCAAGGAGACCCTGGGCGACGCCTGGCTCAGCCCGAATCTCTTTCGTCTCGGCGCCTCGACGCTCGCCAACGACCTGCTGATGCAGCTGGTCAAGGAGGCGACCGGCGCCTACCAGAGCGAGGACTACTTCTCGAAGGATTGATGCAGGAGCGCCCGCACGGCGCTACTATTCGGGCAACCAGCGCGACGACGACGAACCGTGTATCGCCAACCCCACAGCGGCTTCAGCCGCGTCCCTTTCGTTCAGAGCTGCACCGTGACCTGGGACGGTCTCGAAACCAGTTGCCTGGTCTGCAACATCTCGATTCTCGGCGTCTACCTGCAACTCGAAGCGCCGCTCGAGCGTCGCCGCGAGGTTACGGTGCGGTTTCGGCTGGCCGACGAAGGTCCGGAGATCGAGGCTGCGGCGGTCGTGACCTGGGTGAACGAGGCATCCCCCGAGAGCGCGACGGATCTTCCACCCGGTTGCGGGTTGCGCTTTCTGCGCGTTGCGCCCGACGACCTGCGGCGGATCGCCGCGCTGGTCAATGCCTATGTCGCCGCTCCGCAGGAGCATTCGGGAGCGGGCGTCGGCCAGCCGTTCACTGGCCGGGCGCGGATTCCGCTCATCACCGCCTGCACGCTGACCGGCAGGTTCGGCACCCGGCACGGCAGCCTGTGCAATCTGAGCGTCCTCGGGGTCTTCGTGGCGCTCGAGGACATGCCGGCCATGGGCGCCCTGGGCAGGATCTCGTTCCATCTCCCCGGCGTCGAGGAGGAATTCTGCGCCGACGTCCGGGTGTGCTGGCAGAACCCCGCCTTCCCGCCGCGCGCCCATGCCCTGCCGCCGGGCTGCGGTCTCTGCTTCGAGAATCTCGGCGCTCGCGAAGAGGAGTTGCTGATGCGCCTGGTCAAGGAGTACCAGCGGTCGCTCGTCAGCGCCGCGAGCTGATCGCGCCGGACGCCCCGAGCTCGACTCCGGCGGCGGCGAGGACTGCGTCGGTCTGAGCCCCCCAGCCGCGGTTCGCCGCGGGAGATGCCGGGCTGGGATGGGGAATGCGGACGATCGCGACGCCCCCGCGACCGCCTCCAGACGCGTCGGCCACCGCCAGTGCCCGCTGCACTGCCGCCTCGGCCACGGCCCCGACGGCGATCACCCGGCGCACGGCGAGGGCCTCCACCACCCCGGCCAGCGCCCGGTCGCAGACTGCCTCGAGCGCCGCGCGCTCGGCGCGCGGCAGTTTGTCGGGCGTGAGATTCCGTCCACCTTCGTCGAGAAAGCCGAGCGGGCACCAGTTCCAGACGAAGGCGCGGGCGAAGAAGCGCTCGGGCGAGCCGCAGCGGCTCCGCGCCCATCCCCAGAGCCGTGCTCCCGAGACCTCGCTGCGCCGGCAGGCGAAGCCCTCGACCGGCCGCTTCGGATGCTCGGCCAGCGGGCGGGAGACCGCGCCCGCGATGCCGAGCCAGTCGCGCACCAGGCCGACCTCGCCGAACGGCACGCCGGTCTGCATCATGCCGAATGGGCCTGGATTCATGCCGACGAACAGGAGCTCCTTCGGGCCGCCTCCCCAGCTCTCGAGGTAGCGCTCGAGCGGCTCGCGCGCATAGACCAGCGGGTTGTAGACGTAGGCGACGGGAGGAGCGAAGACGAGCTCGTCGGCGGCGGCGGCGAGACGTCGCGTCAGGGCGATGAGCGGCGCGGCGTCGGGCCTCGCGCCAGAGCGTAACAGGCGGGAGGGGCGGTAGGATCCCGTTCGACTTGAGCTACTCGGTCCTCTCCGACTACCCGCGGCGGGCGCACTTCGACTTCTACCGCGCGCATCCGTCGCCGTTCTACTCGGTCACTTTCGACCTCGACGCCACCCGCCTGCGCGAGCGCCTCGCCGCCGACGGGGCGCCGGTCTATGCCGGCCTGTGCTGGCACTTCCACCGCGCGCTGCTCACCCTGCCTGCCTTCCGCGTGCGCCTGGCGGGTGACGAGCTCGTGCTCCACGACCGGCTGCGGATGGGGCTCACGGTGCCGGCACCGCGTCGCACCTTCACCTTCGCCACCTTCGACTGGGAGCCCGAGTGGACGAAGTTCGCCGGCGCCGCCCGCGCCGTCCTCGCCCGCGCCTCGGAGAGCATCGATCTCACCGGCGGCAAGGAGCCCGACTTCGCCTACTACACAGCCCTGCCGAAGATTCCCTTCACCGCCTTCACCCACGTGACGCTCGCCGACCCGACCGCCGGCCAGCCGGGCACGGCGTTCGGCAAGCTCGCGGAGCGTCAGGGGCGGTTCGTCGTGCCGGTCGGCGTGCAGGTCAACCACCTGTTCATCGACGGCGGCGATCTGGGCGACCTCTACGAGGCCGTCCAGGCGAGCTTCGACCGTCCGGGCTGAGCCGAGGCGCCGGGCCGCCGGGCCGCCCGGGTCTCAGGGGCGGCGGAAGGCGCGCACGATGGCGATCGGCGGCGTGAGGCTCTGGCCGGCGGCCGGGGCCGCCTGGATCTTGCGCACCACCTCGAGCCCGTTCGTCACCCGGCCGAACGCCGCGAAGCCCTGACCGTCGGGATTCCTCGCGCCGCCGAAGTCGAGCGCCGGCAGGTCGGTGAGGCAGATGAAGAAGTCCGACGTGGCGCTGTCGGGGGCGCCGCGCGCCATCGACAGCGTCCCGGCGAGGTGACGCAGGCCGGAGTCGCGCGTGCGCTCGAGCGGCACCGGCGGAAAGTCCTCCGCCTCGCGCTGCGGCGCGACGCCCGCCTGGACGACTTCGATCGGCACGTCGGGGCGCGTCTCGGTGTCGGGCCGCACGGTGCGATGGAAGCGCCCGCCGTCGTAGCGCCCGCCGTCGACGTAGCGCAGAAAGTTCGCCGCCGAGAGCGGCGCGTGCGCGACGTCGATCTCGAGGTCGATGTCGCCCAGCGCGGTCTCGAGCCGCACGGCGACCGGCGCGAGCGACGGCACCGCTGCCGCCGGCGCGACCGTCGCCGGTGATGCACCTGCCGGTGGCCCCTGCGCCGCGGCGGCCGGAAAGACGACAGCGGCCGACAGCAGGAGGCAGCGGAGAAGAATCGCGACGGCTGGCGCGGCTGGCTGGCTCATGGCCCCGGATCCTAACGGCTCCGCGCCTCCCGGAGTAGAATCCGCCCCATGCCGAAAGAGGTGCAGACCGTGCTCGAGGGAGCCGCGAGAGTCCACGCCGAGCGTCCGGCGCTCGAGTTCGGCGGCGCCTGGGAGTACTCGCCGGCACCGGAGTCGACCGGCCTCGTCCGGGTGGAGAAGCGCTACGACCTGTTCGTCGGCGGCAAGTTCGTCGCGCCGAAGTCGGGGCGCTACTTCGACACGGTGAATCCGGCGACGGAACAGAAGCTCGCCGAAGTCGCCGAGGCCGGCGAGGCCGACGTCGAAACCGCCGTGCGCGCCGCCGAAGCTGGCTTCAAGCTCTGGTCGAAGCTCGCGCCGCTCGAGCGCGGCAAGTACCTCTACCGCATCGCGCGGCTGCTGCAGGAGAAGGCGCGCGAGTTCGCCATTCTCGAGACGATGGACGGCGGCAAGCCGATCAAGGAGTCGCGCGACGTCGACATCCCGCTCGCCGCGGCGCATTTCTTCTACCACGCCGGCTGGGCCGACAAGCTGCACTACGCATTTCCGGGACGCGGCGCCGGCGAGGTCCGGCCGCTCGGCGTCTGCGGCCAGATCATCCCGTGGAACTTCCCGCTCCTCATGGCGGCGTGGAAGATCGCCCCGGCGCTCGCCTGCGGCAACACGGTGGTGCTGAAGCCGGCGGAGACGACGCCGCTCACGGCGCTGCATCTGGCGAAGATCTTCGAGGAGGCCGAGCTCCCGTCCGGCGTGGTCAACATCGTCCCCGGCGCCGGCGAGACCGGAGCCCACCTCGTCAACCATCCGCGGGTGAAGAAGATCGCCTTCACCGGCTCGACCGAGGTCGGCAAGCTCATCCAGCGCGCCACCGCGGCCTCCGGCAAGCGGCTGACGCTCGAGCTCGGCGGCAAGGCGGCGAACATCGTCTTCGCCGACGCGGCGCTCGACCAGGCGGTCGAGGGGATCGTCAACGGCATCTACTTCAACCAGGGGCACGTCTGCTGCGCGGGCTCGCGCCTCCTGGTCGAGGAGTCGGTGGCCGACACGCTGATCGCCAAGCTCGACTGGCGGATTCGCCAGCTGCGCGTCGGCGACCCGCTCGACAAGAACACCGACGTCGGGGCGATCAACTCGCGGGCGCAGCTCGAGAAGATCCGCGAGATGACGGCGTACGGCGTCGAGGAGGGGGCGCACCTCCACCAGTCCGGGTGCGCACTGCCGGCGCAGGGCTTCTTCTTCCCGCCGACCTACTTCACCGAGGTCGCGCAGTCGCACCGCATCGCGCGCGAGGAGATCTTCGGCCCGGTGTTGGCGGTGATGACCTTCCGCACCGCCGACGAGGCGATCGAAAAAGCCAACAACCTCGCCTACGGCCTCTCGGCCGGCGTCTGGACCGACAAGGGCGCCAAGATCTTCGCCATGACCAAGCGCCTGCGCGCCGGCGTCGTCTGGGCCAATACCTTCAACAAGTTCGATCCCACCAGCCCGTTCGGCGGCTACAAGGAGTCCGGCTTCGGCCGCGAAGGCGGCGTGCACGGCCTCGAGGTGTACGTCGAGCTCGGCTGAGCGACGAGCGCCCCCCTTCGGTGGCTCGGGCTACTGCGTCTTTTCGAGCACCACCGGCAGCGCCAGGCGGTAGAAGAACCAGGCGAGCGGCAGGGCGACGGCGGTGGCGAGGGTCATCCAGAGGGCGGCGGTCCAGTTGGTCGAGGTGCCGAGCGCGGTGAGGTCTCTCGCGAGGCCGAGGAGCGGGGTGACCGGATTCCACGCCACGAGGGTGCGGAAGAGGCCGGCCTTGGGCACGGCGTAAAACACCGGGGTCATGAAGAACCAGAAGGTGGTCACCGCCTGGAGGCCTTTGCCGACGTCGTGGTAGAGGGCATGGAGCGGCGCGAGAAAGAGACCCAGCGCCGTGCCGAGGAGCGCCAGGACGACGAGCGGCAGCGGCGCCAGGAAGACCGTCCACGGCGCTCCGAGGCGCAGGTAGAGGAAGGCCACCGCGACCACCAGGAGCTTCGGCGCGACGTTCACCAGCACGCGCGCGAGAGCGGCGCCGATGAGGCTCTCCGGCGGCAGGTCGAGCTTGGCGAGGAGCGAACGCTCGGAGGCGAGGGTGTCGATCTGCACGTTGATCGACTCGACGAACGTCTGCCAGGCGACCAGCCCGAGGAGGACGAAGGCCGCGTAGGGGATGCCGGTGTCGCCGGCGTCGAGGATCTTCGCGCGGTCGGCGAGCACCGCCCAGAACACCATGCCGAGCGCCGGCAGAAAGGCGAGGAAGCCGCCGGTGAGCGTCTGCCGGTACTCGGCGCGCAGCTGGCGCAGGAGCATCTGGCGCGCCATCCCCGCCGAGGCGGCGAGGTCGCGGCGCATCTGCGCGAACAGCCGGCGATGGCGGTCGCGTCCGGCGTCCGGCTGGTAGACGATCTCGTTCATTCCGGACTCTTGTCGGTGAGGCTCTCGAGCCAGCGCCAGACCGCCCAGTCGCGGTCCCCCCAGTGATGATAGACGTGCACGAGATACGGTCTCACGAAACCGGCCCTGCCGTCGAAGCTGAAGCCGCGGTCGGCATCGAAGTGGAGGCCGGGCTTGTGGTAATCGGCGAGGAAGTTGAACTCCGGGGGCAGCGTCGCCTGATTTTCGAGGCCGTGCTTCCAGGCGGCGGCGATGAGCGTCCCCTGGTCGCGCGTCCGCCAGCGCGGCAGGGCGAAGCTCGCCAGCGTGAGCTCGTGCCAACTGTCGAGGAACGGCGTCGCCGCGGAATCGGCGCCGGCTTCGAAGAGAAAGACGCCGCCGTTCCAGTGCTGCCAGTCGGGATCCGTGACGACGATGCGGAAATCCTCGGCAATGGCTTCGCGCAGGTGGTCGCACGGGCCATGGAAGACCCGCTCGCCGGCGCCATCGACCCATTCGCCGCGCGTCTCGTCGAAGCGGAACTCGCTCTGCCGGGCGACGTAGAACGGCACGTCGGTGAGCAGCAGGCGCCCGGCCTCGTCGTAACCGCGGCGCTCGTCGAGGCGCCAGTCGAAGCCGGTCTCGCGGCGGATGAACTCGGGCAGGGTCCCGAGGGCGTCGTCGACGACGCGCTGGGCCGCCAGGACGGGGTCGCCGCCGCGCCAGAGGCGGCGCGTCAGCCGCGCGCCGAACTTCGGCAGGACGTACGCCAGGAGCGCCGCCTTCCGCCGCCAGGGATGGCCTGCCGTGCGCTCGAGCAGGCGCAGCACCGCATCGCGGCGCGCCGCGAGCCCGGGCGGTGGTGAGGCATAGCGCCCGGAGTAGGCGGCGAGCTGCGCCTCCAGCCGGCGCCGCTTCTCCACGAGCTCCGGCGGGCAGGCGTCGAGCGGCGCGATCAGCGCGTTGAGCGCCGCCGCCTGGGCGAGGCGGCGCTCCGACAGGCAGCCGCAGTCGATCGCCCACGGGCTGAAGTAGCGCATCCGGCAGTGATCGGTGGCGAAGGTCACCGGGCCGAAGCGGTACATGAAGATCTGATCGACGCCGGGGCGCGCCGCGAGCACGTCGGTGTCGAGGTAGCAGTAGCGGTGGCGCGGTTCGAGCAGGCGGTGCAGCGAGGTCTTGAGCCAGATCGCCGCCTGCGCGTCGGAGAGCTCCGGGGGTGTCGGGCAGTCGAGCACGATTTCGTGCGCGACCGGCAGCGCGTTGCGGCGCGCGTCGGTCACGACCACGATCGGGTTGTCGCAGAACTGCCGCAGGTGGCGCAGCGCGACCTCGAGCGCCTCGAGGTGCTCCGCCGCGCCGCAGGCGACGAAGACGAACCGCTCGTCGGCGCTCACGTCAGCCACTCCCGGTACCAGAGCTCGAGCACCGCGACCTTCCATAGCCGCCAGTGATCGGCCGCGGCGAGCAGGGCGGCGACCGCCGGGCCCTGAAGGACGCCGTCGCGCACCAGGCGCGAATCGCCGAGCAGCCGCGCATACCAGGCGGCGTTCTGATAGTACGAATCCGGGCCGACGAAGCCCTGCTTGGTGCGCTGCAGGATCGCCTCGGGGAGCCTGCCGGCGAGGTTCGCGCGCAGCAGCGGCTTCTGCTCCCCCGGCCGGAAATAGACCTCCGGGTCGAAGCCGAAGACCAGCTCGACCAGCCCGGGATCGAGGAACGGCACCCGCACCTCGAGGGAGTTCGCCATGCTGGCGCGATCGACCTTGGTGAGCACCTGTTCGCCCATGAAGGCGCGCAGGTCGAGCCACTGCAGGCGCTGGAGCGGCGCTAGCTCGGGCCGCACGAGGCGGCGATAGAACCACCACGGGTCGTCCGGCAGGTGGGTGTGGAGATCCGGGTGCAGGAGACCGGCGAGCCGCTCGCGGTCGAAGCTCCCCATCGCCATCGCGCCGGCGTAGAACGCCACGAGGTCGTCGGCGGCGGGATCGCCGGCGGCGCGGGCCGTCATGTAGTCGCGCTGCCAGGTGTAGCCGCAGAAGATCTCGTCGGCCCCTTCGCCCGACAGCACCGCCTTGACCCGACGCGCGGCGAGATGCGAGACCGCGAACGTGGGCACGGTCGAGATGTCGCCGAGCGGCTCGTCGTAGATCCACGCCAGGCGGTGGGCGAGCTCCAGGCTCTCGGGGCCGAGCACGCGCGTCTGGTGGTCGAGACCGAACTGGCGCGCCACCTCCTCGGCGTAGCGATGCTCGCTCTGCGCCCACTCCTCGAAGCCGACGGCGAACGTCTCGGCGCGGTAACCGATGCGGTCGAGATAGAGCACCAGCGCCGAGGAGTCGTAGCCGCCGGAGAGGAACGAGCCGAGGGCGACGTCGCTCTCGAGATGCCGGCGCACCGCGTTCTCGAGATGCCTATCCACCGCGGCGACAGCCTCTTCGAACGGTATCTTCCGGTCGCCCGGCGGCAGCGTCCAATACTCGCCCACGGTGACGCCGCCGTCGCGGCCGAGCCGCAGCCAGCAGGCCGGCGGCAGCTTCGCGAGGCCCTTCCAGATGCATTTCGGGCTCGGCACGTAGCGGTAGACGATGTAGTCGCAGACCGCCGACCAGTCGACCTCACGCGGCACCGCCGGATGCGCCAGCAGGGCCTTCGCCTCGGAGGCGAAGAGCAGTCGGTCGGAGTCGGCGAAGTAGTAGAGCGGCTTGATACCGAAGCGGTCGCGAGCCAGGAAGAGCTCCTGGGCGCCCTCGTCCCAGAGGCCGAAGGCGAACATTCCCTGCAGGCGCTGGAGGACCTCGGTTCCCCACTCCTCGTAGCCGTGCAGGACGACCTCGGCATCGCAGGTCGAGCGGAACCGGTGGCCGCGGGCGAGGAGCTCCGCCCGCAGCTCGCGATGGTTGTAGATCTCGCCGTTCAGGGTGAGCCAGAGACGCTCGTCTTCGGACGGCATCGGCTGGCGCCCGGCGGCGGAGAGGTCGAGGAACGACAGCCGGCGATGCCCGAGGCCCGCCCGGCCGTCCGCCGCCAGCC
>JBGARM010000029.1:14791-15103 GCA_044230215.1 Thermoanaerobaculia bacterium
CAGCCAGAGACCGGCGTCGTCCGGACCGCGATGGGCGAGCGTGTCGCGCATCGCGGCGAGGTCGCCGGGATCGACGATTCCCCGGCGCTCGATCTGTCCGACGATGCCGCACATGAGAGCTGGTCTCGATCCGCGCGCGGGTCAGAAATCGGCTGCGTGGACGAAATTCTGGCGCAGCACCGAGAGGGTCCGGGGGATCTTGGCGAGGCCCTTGGGAAACAGGGCGAAATGCAGCGGCAGGAGAGGCCAGAGCTCGCCGTGGCGCGCTACCGCGATCGCCAGCACGGTCGGCGGGAGCCACTCCTCGTAGAA